>DASYBN010000286.1:0-15021 GCA_036500785.1 Acidobacteriaceae bacterium | reverse complement strand
CAAGAACGCCGTCCTCTACTGCCTGCACGTCGGCTCCTTCATGGACACCTCCGGAGACGGCACCGGCGACTTCCGCGGCCTCATGCGCCGCCTCGACTATCTCCAGGGCCTCGGCGTCACCGCGCTCTGGCTCATGCCCTTTCAGCCCTCGCCCATGCGCGACGACGGCTACGATGTCGCCGACTACTACAACGTCGATCCGCGCTACGGCACTCTCGGTGACTTCGTCGACTTCACCCACGCCTGCGATCAGCGCGGTCTCCGCGTCCTCATCGACCTCGTCGTCAACCACACCTCCGACCAGCATCCATGGTTTCAGTCCGCGCGCAGCTCCCCCGACTCGCCCTTTCGCGACTGGTACGTCTGGTCAAAGAAAAAACCAAAGGACGCGAGCTCCGGCGTCGTCTTCCCAGGCGTGCAGAAGTCCACCTGGAACTACGACGAAAAAGCGCGCGAATACTTCTTCCACCGCTTCTACGACTTCCAGCCCGACCTCAACACCTCCAACCCCGAAGTCCAGGCCGAGATCCTCAAGATCATGGGCTTCTGGATGCAGCTCGGCGTCTCCGGCTTCCGCATGGACGCCGTCCCCTTCGTCATCGCCACCAAAGGCCCCAACGTCACGAAGCCCGTCGAACAGTACGACATGCTCCGCACCTTCGCTGAATTCATCTCCTGGCGCAAAGGCTCCGCCATCGTCCTCGCCGAAGCCAACGTCACTCCCGACACCGACATGGAATACTTCGGCGACGCCGGCGAGCGCCTGCAGATGATGTTCAACTTCCAGGTCAACCAGCATCTCTTCTACGCGCTCGCCACCGCTGACACCGCGCCGCTCATCGAAAGTCTGCGCGCCACCGAGCCGCGTCCCGCCACCGCGCAGTGGGGACAGTTCCTCCGCAATCACGATGAGCTCGACCTCGGCCGCCTCACGCCGGCGCAACGACAGGCCTGCTTCGCCGCCTTCGCTCCCGACAAGAACATGCAGCTCTACAACCGCGGTATCCGCCGCCGCCTCGCGCCCATGCTGCACGGCGATCGTCGCCGCCTCGAGATGGCCTACTCCCTCATGCTTTCGCTGCCCGGCACGCCGGTCATTCGCTACGGCGACGAGATCGGCATGGGCGACGACCTCTCGCTACCCGAGCGCAACGCCTGCCGTACGCCGATGCAGTGGTCACGCGATCCGCAGGGCGGCTTCACCACCAACCCGCACCCAAAGAACCCCGTCATCTCCGGCGGCACTTACGGCTTCGAGCACACCAACGTCGCCGACCAGCGCCGCGATCCCAACTCCTTCATGAACTGGACCGAGCGCATGATCCGCACTCGCAAAGAAACGCCCGAGATCGGCTGGGGCGGCTTCATCGTCATCCCCTCACGTCGTGACGACGTACTCATCCTTCGCTACACCTGGCACGACAACTCCGTCGTCGTCATCCACAACTTCTCGCCTGATCCCATCGAGCTCCGCTTCCGCTCCTTCGCAAAAACGCCTCAAAACGCTCCAAAAGCACCTAAAAGGACCTCAAAAGCTGCAAATGTTCCCGCAGCAAAGTCGCAGCCGAAGCCACAGCCCGACCTCGTGCTGACCAACATCATCTCCAACGACCACAGCGTCGCCGGCCCCGATGGCCGCCACTGTATCCTGCTCGAACCCTACGGCTACCGCTGGTTCCGCGTCGGCGGCCAGGACGACCTCCTGCACCGCTCCAACACCTGATTGGCCGATGTTCGACACGCGGTCATCCGATATCCTCAGAAATCTGCATTTCCCACAATTATTATTCCGGAACTAATGAATGTTCCACGTGGAACACCCCACGTTCCACGCCCGTGGAACATCTCCGAATCCCGTCCCTATCCCCCAACGTCATATCCTGAAACAGACATGCCGACACTCCCCATCGCCATCTACTACGAGCAGCCCCACTGGTTCAAACCGCTCTTCGCCGAGCTCGACCGCCGCGGCACTCCGTACGTCAAGCTCTACGCGCCCGAGCACTCGTACTCACCGGTTGACCACCCTGAAGAGAAGTACTCGCTCGTCTTCAACCGCATGTCCCCGTCCGCATGGAACCGCTCCAACGGCGATCAGATCTTCTACACTCTCGGCTTCCTCGAGCACCTCGCCTCGCGCGGCGTCAAAGTTGTCAACGGCTTCAAAGCGTTTCAATCAGAATTGAGCAAAGCCGGCCAGCTCGTCCTCGCCGACTCGCTCGGCCTGCCCTATCCAAAGGCCCGCATCATCCATCGGGCTGACCAGGCACCGCAAGCTGCGGAGGGCTTGCGGTGGCCGATCGTCGTCAAGCCCAACATCGGCGGCTCCGGCGCCGGTGTCAAACGCTTCGACGGCGCCTCGCAACTCCGCCACGCCATCGCCGAACCCGCGGGCAGTCCTGACGCACTGCAGTTCGGGCTCGACTCGACCGCGCTCATCCAGGAGTTCATTCCCGCGCAGGACGCGCACATCGTCCGCGTGGAAGTCCTCAACGGAAAATATCTCTACGCCATCAAGGTCCACATCACCGGCGAGACCTTTGACCTCTGCCCGGCCGACATCTGCCGGACTACCACCGGACAGGATCTCGCCCGTGGAGCATGCGCGATCGACGCGCCGAAAACCGGCATCACCGTCGAAGCCTTCACCCCGCCGCAATCCGCCATTTCCGATGTGGAACTCCTCATGCAGCACTCCGGCATCGACATCGGCGGCGTCGAATACATCACTGACTCGCGAGATGGCCAACGCTACTACTACGACATCAACGCCCTGAGTAACTTCGTCGCCGACGGCCCCAACGTCATCGGCTTCGACCCCTTCGCCAAACTCGTCGACTGGCTCGAAGGCGAAGCCAGCATTACGTCTGCTGTTTCCGCCTAAGCTACACTCACTCTCGAATCGGCGGCGACGAGATGACGAGACACGAACAAGGCAATCGAGTGGGCTGGGCATCCGTGGCTGCATCCGCCATCCTTTGGATATTCGGCTTGGTGCTCGGGGAAACCAAATGGCTGCCGCCGGATTCGGTTGTTCTACCCATCGCTTCCGTCTTATCTGTTTTGTCCTTTGTCCTGCCGATCATTGCCGCACGCAAGGCATCGAAACTCTGGCTGCTCATGCTGCTCAGCCCCATCGTCGGCTACATTGTCGTTCTGGCGCACACATGTGGTTAGCGCCTCGCCCGGCAGACTTCAACCTAAGGGAAATCCACTCATGAGCAGGACGAACCTCGGCGGTACTCTCACTCTTCCGGGCACATCGCTCACGATCCACCGCATGGGCTACGGCGCGATGCAGCTCGCCGGCCCCGGCGTGTACGGTCCGCCGCGCGACCGCAACGAAGCCATCGCCGTTCTGCGCGAGGCCGTCGACACCGGCATCAACCACATCGACACCAGCGACTTCTATGGTCCGCACGTCGTGAACGAAATCATCCGCGAGGCCCTGCATCCGTACCCTGAAGGCCTCGTGATCGTCACCAAGGTCGGCGCGCGCCGCGACGAGACCAAGGCGTGGCACGAGGCGATCGCCCGCGACGAGATTATCTCGGCCGTTCACGACAACCTGCGCAACCTCGGCCTCGATCGCCTGCACGTCGTCAACATGCGCGTCGCCACACCGAAGGTGAACATCGAAGAGCCGTTCACCGTGCTGGCCGAACTGCAGCAGCAAGGCCTGATCGGTCACCTCGGCGTGAGCAACGTCACGCCCGCACAGTACGAGGCCGCCAAGCGCATCGCTCCCGTCGTCTGCGTGCAGAACCTCTTCAACGTCGCCTTCCGCGACGACGACGCCTTCATCCAGCAGCTCGCCGCCGAAGGCGTTCCGTATATGCCCTACTTCCCGCTCGGCGGCTTCAAGCCTCTGCAGGGCGAGATGATGGCCGACGTCGCCGCGCAGATGAACGCCACGCCCATGCAGGTCGCGCTCGCCTGGCTCCTGCACCACGCGCCGAACATCTGTCTCATTCCGGGCACCTCGTCTCGCGCACACCTGCGCGAAAACATCGCCGCGGCTTCGCTGACGCTGTCTCCTGAAGCGAAGGCCGAGCTCGACGCCATCGCCGCCGCCGGACAGTGGACTCCACCGCATCGCTAAACGCGCTGGATTTATCTACTCGGGTTCGCTGTACCCTAAACCAATGCGCTACGGCTTCTGGCTCCCTGTCTTCGGCGGATGGCTTCGCAACATCGATGACGAACACATGCCCGCGACGTGGGATTACGTGCGCGAGCTCTGCACGCGCGCTGAAGACCTGGGTTACGATCTCACGCTGATCGCCGAGCTCAACCTCAACGACATCAAAGGCGTCGAAGCCGACTCGCTGGATGCGCTGACCACCACTGCGGCGCTCGCTGCTGTTACGAAGAAACTAGAGTTGATGGTCGCGGTCCGCCCCACGTTTCACAATCCGGCGCTGCTCGCCAAGCAGGCTGCGAACATCGACCGCATCAGCAACGGGCGTCTCACGCTGAACGTTGTCAGCTCCTGGTGGCGCGACGAAGCCACTAAGTACGGCATCCCCTTCGACGAGCACGACGACCGCTACGCGCGGACATCGGAATGGCTCGACGTGCTCTCGAACTGCTGGGCTGGTCCGGGCAACGGACAGCACGCGACGTTCCATGGCCGCTTCTACGACATCGACGACAACATCCTCTCGCCCAAGCCCACGCCGCGCCGTGCGTATTCACGCGCGCCAGAGGGCCTCACGCGTCCCACGCTCTACGCCGGCGGCGAATCCGAAACTGCCAAGAACCTCATCGCCGCCAAGTGCGACGCGTACCTGATGCACGGCGACGATCCTGCAACCATCGCTGCCAAAATCGCCGATATGAAGCAGCGCCGCGAGCGGCACCCGCACCTCGCGCCGCTTATCTTCGGCGTCACCGGCTACTCGATCGTGCGCGACTCCAGGGCCGAAGCGAACAGGGAAGTGGAGCGCATCACTGCACAGCCCGACGCCACGAAAAGCCCCGCGGGCTTTGCCAACTTCCAGCAGTGGATCAGCGGATCGCAGCTAGAAAAGAAGCTCTCGCTGCGTGATTACTCGGTCTCTAATCGCGGCCTGCAGTCCGGCCTCATCGGCACACCAGAGCATGTGAAACAACGCCTCGCCGACTTCGAAGGCGCCGGCTGTTCGCTTGTCCTCCTGCAAAGTTCCCCGCAGCACCAGGAGATGGCCCGCTTCTCCGCGCAGGTCATGCACTGAAAATTCGTAGCGCGTTTCGCTGAGGATTGATGGCGATCTGATAGCTTCGTCGCAATGGCCTGGAACGACAGACCCTGGTACCTACGCCGACTCTCCCGATGGGCGCCCCTGCGCGGCGTTCCGTTCAGGCGGCTATGGATACTGCTGCTCGCGGCTTTTCTCCTCTTCTCCATTCCAGGTTTCTACTCAGACTTGATGGCGCACGGCACTTGGCCTTACGCCGTCGCGTTCGCTGTTGCTGCAATCACAGGATTGAACGCTGTCCTATGGATCCTCACGATATCCCGTTTTCCGGCTGTAGTTCTGCCCGTGCTGATCCTTCTGCAGTTCTTCCTGGGATGGATAGGGAACGTTGCCGGCAACTGGATCGCGCGAACCTTCAATTTGCAACTGGTTCCATCGGAGCAGGGGATTCATTTCACGGGCACCTGCATGCTCGTCGCGGCGATCGCTTCCTACATTGCCTTTTTCACTTACATCCGCACCGAAGGCAGACGCTCCATGCGTATCCAGAACGAGCTGGAGCTGGCTCACAGCATCCAGCGAACCCTCGTTCCCACGGTGCAGATTCGAACGCCGCGCTTCGAGCTCTACGGAATCTCGCAACCCAGTGAGAAGGTCGGCGGCGATCTTGTCGACGCCATCACCCTGACCAACGGCGATATCGTCGCCTTCCTGGCCGACGTCACGGGTCACGGCCTTCCGGCGAGCATTCTCATGGGCCGCCTCAAAACGGCTGCGCGCACAGCGTTGCTTGACGCCGGGGAAGGAGAGCCCGGAAATACAATCCCGTTGCTGCTTAGCCGCCTCAACACGGTTCTGCCCCAGGTCAAAGAGCCGACGATGTACGCCACCTTCACCGGCTTTCGTTTTGGTAGTGACGGCAACATCTTTTGCGCGCTTGCGGCCAGTCCGCCTGTCCTTCAGTGGCACGCATCGGGAGGACCTGTTTCGCAGTTCTCCGAGCCGCAGTTTCCCGTAGGTCTGTTTCCGCTTTCCCATTTCGACGGATTCCCCCTGGACGCCGCGGCCGGCGATCTCTTCGTCGTGGCGACGGACGGCATTCTCGAGGTCGCGAGTAAGGAGGAGGAGGAGTTCGGCACCGAACGCCTCAATGCTGTGATCGCATCCGCTCCGAACGATCCGTTGCCGCAGATCGCCGCCCGCATTCTTAGTGAGGTCCGGCGCTTCGGCCAGCAGCTCGACGATCAAACGATCCTGCTCGTCCGCTGCCTCTGAGAACCGAAGTTTGTCTCGGAAAATGACAACTCTCGTGCTTCGACATAGGCTGGTTGGATGAGCCAGCTGAATCGTCGCCGTTTCCTCAAATCCAGTGCCGCTGCGGCGGCACTCGCATCGTCCCCGGTCCGATCTCTCGCGCAGGCCACGGCTTCCGCTCGGGCGACGCTCACGCTACACGCGGATCAATCCGGCGCGACGGTTCCCGCGAACTTCATCGGGCTCAGCTACGAGATCGAACAGCTGTCGGATCCGTCTTTCTTCTCGCGTGAAAACACCGGGCTGATCGAGCAGTTCCGCGCGCTCTCGCCTAATGGTGTGCTTCGGCTGGGCGGCAATACCTCCGATGTCGGCTGGTGGAAGCCCACGCCGGCGAGCACGCCGCCACCGATGAATGTGCGTAACACAGGCGTAGGCGAGCCCAATGCGAGCCTCGCGTATGCCATCACGCCCGACGCGATCACGAATCTCCGTGCGTTTCTCGAGGCTACGAATTGGACCTGCCTGTTCGGCATCAATCTAGGCACCAACACACCGGAACGCGCGGCTGATCAGGCTGCGTTCGTTGCGAAAGCACTCGGTGGCCGGCTGCAATATTTTCAGATCGGCAACGAGCCCGACCTCTTCCGCACGCATCTGCGCGATCCGAAGACGTGGAACGCGAACACTTATTTCGATGAGTGGTCTGCGATGGCAGAGGCGATTCGCGCGCGGGTTCCAGATGCGAAGTTCGGGTTGCCCGATACGGCAGGGAATCCGGAGTGGTATGCGGCCGTGGTGGATCGGCTGCTCGCGATGCCGACCGGCACGCGGCCCCGGATTGCTTCGCTCACGCATCATTACTACTTCGGTGGGCCGCCATCGAACCCTGACGTGAACATTGGCCGTTTGCTTCAGCCGGATCCGCACGTGCTCACGCTGGCACATGACATCTCTGCGGCGGCTGCGCGTTTGAGCGCCGGCATTCACGCGCCGGTGCCGTATCGGATGTCGGAGGGCAACACGTGCTTCCGCGGGGGCAAGCCCGGCGTGTCGGATGTGTTCGCTGCGACGCTGTGGGCGGCAGATTATTGCCTGCTGCTCGCGTCGCTCGGATATGTCGGTGTGAACTTGCACGGCGGCAGCGCGAAGCAGGTCGCGAACTCGCTTGGTGGCCATCTCCCCGGCGAAGATCTGCTCGCAAATCCGAACGAGCCGCATCCGAAGCCGTTCTACACACCGATAGCGGATATCAATGGCGGGTACGTCGCCGAGCCAGTGAACTACGGCATGCGCTTCGCCGGAAACTTTGCGGGCGCGAGGATGCTTCGACTCACATTCGAGCCCGGTTCAGTGGACGCGACGGCATACGCGGCGAAGCTGCCGAGTGAGCAGACGATCGTCGCGATCATTAACAAGGATGCGAAGCAGCCGCTGCAGATGGATCTAGCTGGCTATAGTGTCGGGCACGTATTGACGGCGGAGTCGCTGACGTCGCGGAGTGTCGAAGACCGCGAGCCGAGTTCGAACCGTGAGGCGTCGACGGTTCCACCAGCAACTGCGATGTTGCTCTACAGCTCGCGCGTGTAGAGCTACTTCGGTCCCCAGATGCGGAATTCGCCGGCGCAGTGCATCATGCTCATCAGGTAGAGCATGCCGTCGTAGTAGCGCTGCTCACCGGAGGGCATGGGCATGTTCCAGAGCGCGTCGACGAAGGCGTTGGCGTTCGGGCCTTTGGTTGCGGCGAGGCTTCCGACTGCGGCGGTCGCGACCATGCCCGGCGAGTGACGCTCTGACTGCGGCTTGCCGTCGAGCGTGTAGCGGTCGACGAACGTGTGGATCCCCTGGCTCATCAGGAAGCGCTGATAACGATTACTGAGCACCTGCGCATCCGCGTTCTTGTTCCACCACGAGGCGTCGACAGACCAGTTGCTTACGCTCCGCCAGGAGTCGTACGCGAACTGCACGGGCTTGCCGTCCCACCCCACCGCGGGCGTTGCGTCGAAGTTGGCGCGGTCGGGTGTGAGCGCGGTTTCGGGTCCGGTTACTTGCGCAAAGAACGCGCGGCTCACCTCAGCGGCATGCGCCCAGAAGGCGCGGTCTTCGGGCGGTCCCCAGCGCGCCCAGAGCTCATAAAACGCGGGCAGATGATAGCTCGGGTCGGTCGTCTGGTGGTCTACGTTGGGCACGAAGAGGATCATCGTGTGCTCTTCATTCACCATCGGGCCGATCGTCTCTGTGTACGGTCCACGGAAATGCGGGAACGAAGGCGGCTTCGGGGCCGTCTCGCCTTTCGCTGCGGCATCTGCGGCTGCGGCAGCCGCTGCTTTTTCGCGGGCTGTTTCGTTCGGGCTGGGCCACGGATGAGTTGGCATAACGAATGGCGGATCGTTCGGGTGGATTTTGAACGGTCCGGTACCACTCAGTACCGGGTGATGCCGCATGCCGCGCAGGATCCTATCGGCCTCGGCCTGGTAGTCGTAGATGCCTTTGCCGTTGCCCCAGCGATTGGCCGCGAAGTACAGCGACATCACGAAGTACTCTTCGCCGTCGGGCGCTGGTCCAGTGGAGCGCGGCGTCCCGTCGGTGTTCATCGACCACGCGAAGTAGCCCACGCTTGGGTTCTTCGGGTCGGTGATGAGCATGTAGGTGTGGGCCCAGTTCCAGATGGCGTCGAACTCATGCTTGTGGTTGAGCTGGACGGCGATCATCATGCCGTAGCTCATGCCTTCGGTGCGGGCGTCGTTGTTGGCCCAGTCGGTGATATAGGCGAGTGGGCCGTTTTCGTTGCGTCCGCTCTCGAAGTAGACGGCCTGCGTCTGCTTGTCGCCGTGGAAGAACTGCTGAAACGCAGCCTCGATCTTCGCGTCGCTCGCGGCCGGGGAGTGGCCGCGCTCGGCGAAGAGATCGCGATAACGGCCGGTCTTGTACGCTCCATCCCCGTCGCCGGTCTGCGCGGTCGATGCGACGGTCATCCCGACTACGACAGCGGCCAGCACCAGCGCTCGTTTCATTCCGTTCATCTCGGCCCCCTTCACGCACAGATACACCTTACAGGCGCAGAATTCCTCGTGCTGAAAATCGAAATGGGCGCCCGGTTAGGCGCCCATTTCGACGTGGCCTTTCGTCTCGATTAGAAGACGATCCTGGCTCCGAGCTGCACCTGCCGTGGCAAGCTGTTGGCGATCACCGAGGTGATGTAGCCGAAGTTGCTGGCCGTGGCGCTTGAGATGTTCGGTGCAGCAAACACCGGGTGATTCAGCGTATTGAACGTCTCAAAGCGCAGTTGCAGGTAGGCGCTTTCCGTGAAGTTGAAGTTCTTCAGGATCGATGCGTCCAGGTTGTTGTAGCCGTCCGAGCGCACCCACGACATGGTTTGCGGAAGCGTCCGGTAATGATCGAAGTACTGTCCGTTGATGAACGTGCTTCCATCGCACGGCCCCGAGGATGGACAGGTTGTCGAGTTGGCTGAAACTCCAGCCACAAAGAGTCCCAGTGGAATTGCCGGGTTGCCATTAACCCCGCTCGGTGGGACGGGTGATGTATTGCGCGTCTGGTTGGTGAGTTGGCGCAGAGTCACTCCCGGCTGCAGCGGAATGTCCGCCGAGAACTCGATCGGAGCTCCGGTCTGAAACTGATAGACGCCGTTGATGACCCATCCGCCGGCGATCTCATCCATCAGCCTGCTTCCGCCGAACGAGAACATTTTGTTGCGTCCGAACGGCAGCTCGTAGGTTGCACCCGTCGTGAAGTGGTGCGTGTGGTCGAAGGGCGAGATGCGGCGGTTGACCATCGTGTCTTCGTCGTTCAGGAAGGTATCGGCCTCGATCAGCTTGGAGAAGCTGTAGTTTGCCGTCAGCGTCAGACCGTGCCTGGCGCGCTGCTCGAGGTGAATGATGCCTTCCTGGAAGTACGACTGCCCAATCGTCTGGTTCTGGATTGTGACCGCGGCCGTTCCGTACTGCGGATACGGCACAACCAGGTTGTTGAAGGCCACCGTCTTGCTGTTGGCGCTTCCGCCGTTTGGCAGCAGACCGTAGTACGGATTCGTGACGGTCTTTCCATACGCGGCAGACAGCGCCTGGTTGCGATAGGGGTTCGTCGTCAGATACGGAAGTAGCGTGGCATTCAGGTTCTGCGCGGCGACGGGCAGATGCAGTGAGTGATTGCCGACATAGAGCAGCTCAAGCATGGTGCTGTTCGTGATCGAGTGCTGCACGCCGAGGTCCCAACGTTCCGCATAGGGATCGTGCTCCTTCGGAGCGAGGAAGCTGATCGCCTGTCCGAGGAAGGTACTCGCGCCCAGCGACGATCCGGTCGGCTGCACAAAGCTGCCACTGGGGTATGGATTGCTCAGCGTGGCCGCCGGGCTCTGGTAGTTGTTCGTGGTTGCAGTGTAGGTGGTTGAGGCGCTGAATCCCTGGTTGTTGCTGATTGCGTTTGAGGAGTACGTGCCCGTTGCCGCAAGGTTCGACAGGGTCTCCGGCTGAACGAAGATGCCGAAGCCGCCGCGGATGACATCCTTCGGTCGCGGGCTGTAGGAGAAACCGATTCGCGGGCTCAGGAAGCCGTTGTTCGTTTCGTAGACCGCACCGTTGTTTCCGGAGGGGAAGGTCAGTCCGCCCAGTGTGTTGATGCTGTTGACAGTTGCGGTCACACCGTTCGAGGTGACGGTCTGCGGTTTGAAGGCTGCCGCCGCGGCGGCGGACGCAGAGTTCGTCGCCCCTGGATCGAATCCATTCACGGTGCGGCCCAGCTTCTCGCGGAATGGCGTGTCGATATCGAATCGCAGTCCAAGGTTCAGCGTGAGCTTGTCGTTCACGCGCCAGTCGTCCTGAACGAACGTCCCGGTGTAGTAGTTGTGGTAATCGGCGCGCTCCGCAATCGCGTACGATCCCGAGCTCGCCAGACCTAACATGAAGGCTGCGAGATCGCCGCCGAAGATGTTGCTGTTGCCGCCGGAGGTGCCGGAGTTGATCCAGCTCGAGTTGAATGTGTAGGTGCCGGCGGAGGCGCCAAAGTTCTGCACGCTCAAGCGGTACTGACGGCCGTCAAAGCCAATCTTCAACGTATGCCGACCGACGATCTTCACGACGTCGGCAAAGAACTGGTAGCTGGTTGTGGGGTCCAGCGCCGATCCGGTATCGCCGAGGCACTGGTAGCTCGTAAAGCTTCCGCAGCTTCCGCCGGTGCCGAAGTTGATGTAGGGCAGCTGCTGCAGCAGGCTATTGTCGGCCACGTAGCTGGGGAAGCCAAGGTCTGTGGGGCTGTACTTCTGACCCGGCGTTCCATGCACCTCGTTGAAGCGTGTGTAGTTGAACCGCGTATCGAGGATCGTCGTCGAGTTCAGCGAGAAAACGTTGTCGAGCGTTCCACCGAAGTTCTCGCGCAGGAGCGTTGTTCCCGTGATGCCGTTGCCGAAGTAGTCGTTCTTGGTCTGGGTGCGGTTGTTGTGACGGAAGTCAAAGAAGACGTGGTCGCGGCTGCTGAGGTTGTAATCGAGACGGCCGAACTCATTGTTGTAAGTGTCGGCGCTGGGCGCGTTGCTGATGTAGTTGTCCTGGCCGCTTGCGGTCTCGCCGGCCGTGTTGTTCGGGGCCGGGAAGAGCGCCAGATATTTCGCCGCGACCGGGTCGGCCGAGGTCTGCAAGAGGGACTGCAGCTGGTTGTCGAGAATCGGGTTGCGCGAGATGTTCGTTCCGGAGACCGTGCTGAACGGCGGGAACGGATCGTACAGCTGGTTCGGATCCAAGTAGGCTGTTTTGTTCGAACCGGACGGGTTACACATCGCAGCCGCTGTCGATGGATCATTCGCAAAGCCGGCGGGGCAGCCCGCCACGAGTGTCTGGTAGAAGTCGCCGGCCCGCTCGCCGCTGCCCGTCAGGCCGCCGCTGTTCGTCGGTACGGTCGTGGTGGTTGTCGTCGGCTGCGAGTCCTTCAGTCCTTCGAAGGCAAAGAACCAGAACAGCTTGTCCTTGCCATTGAAGAGATGCGGAATCCAGATCGGTCCGCCGGCTGTGAGACCGTACTGGTTGTAGTGCGTCACAGGCAGCGCGATGCCCGCGCGATCGTTGAAGTAGGTGTTCGCGTCGAGAGCGGAGAGCTGCGAGAACTCGTAGATCGACCCATGCAGCCGGTTCGTTCCGCTCTTCGTGACCTGGTTGATGACGCCGCCGATCGTGTGGCCGAAGCTCGCATCGGTATCGAAGGGACGAACTGAAACTTCGCTGACGGAATCCTGGGTCGGCGCGTAGGCCAGCGCTCCCAACAGAGTCAGATCGGGCGATCCGTCGAGCAGCACCTCGCTGACCTGGTTGGGCGTTCCGGCCATCGACCAGGAGTTGCCGGCGTTGTTGTCGAAGGGATGGACGAGCTGCGGAGCCGCCGTCGTGATCACACCCACCGATAGCTCGGTCAGGGTGGTGGGCGTGCGTCCGTTGACCGGCAGGTCGGCTACGGACTCAGTTGAGATTACCTGTCCGACCGATGCATTCGTCTGGTCCAGCAGTGGAGCGTTGGTGGTGACCTCGACCGTCTCGCCGGTATTGCCAACCTTCAGGTGCAGGTCCACGATCGGGTGCGCCTGCGCTTCGAGCGTGATGCCGGAGTGCGTCAGGGTCTCAAAACCCTGTGCGGTCGCGGTGATTGTGTAGTCGCCCGGCAGAAGGAAGGGCACGACATACTGGCCGGTGGCGTCACTCTTGGTCTTGTTGGTCGTCCCGGTATGGATCTCCTTCACCACAACCTGTGCGTTCGGAATCACGGCCCCGCTCGGGTCGGTCACCGCGCCGCTGATCGTGCCGCGGAACTCCTGTGCACGGCCCAATCCTGTAAGACACAAAAGCACGATGGCCAACATCGCCGCCACGCGTGCAAATCGTCTGTTCGTCTGCATGTCACCAGCTCCTTAGTAGTGCATAAAAATGAGTGCTTCAAATCTCTTCGTCTGCAGAAACTCCGCAGCTGCTCTGGCAGAAACTGTCCTTGAAACTTATTTTTGCTATCGTCCCGATTCCGGCTAACTCCGCCGCCCACTCTTCGACTGAGGTTCCCATCCATGGAGTGTGGGTTTCATCACCGGGCGGGATTATTTCCTTTCGGACACATACCTGTCAAACAGGTAATTCGCTCTCTCGGTTGCTGAGTCAGCGACTTTTGGCAGCCTGCCGCAAAAGGGCGCGGGCTGCTCGCCTGTCAGACAGGCTAGCCGGTCATGCTTTGCTGCCGGACCGGGCTGCCGGTCGGCTCCGCTTCTCCGGAGCGTCCATTACCTTGGCGTACTCCAGGGCGCACGGCCGTCACGCTCCACAGAGCGGCTCCCAGCTACACTCATCAGTAATCCCGGATAAACTCGGTCTTAATATATGTGCGGAATTGTCGGTTATATCGGCCCCAAACCCTGCGTCCCCGTCATCATGGAGGGACTCGCCCGCCTGGAATACCGCGGCTACGACTCAGCCGGAATCGCCGTCGCCGGCGGGCCGGAGGGCCTGCAGCTTCGCCGCGCTCCTGGCAAGCTCCGCAACCTGGATGCGATCCTGGGGCGCGACCCGGTGCACGGGACGTATGGAATTGGGCACACGCGATGGGCGACGCACGGCCGCCCGACCGAGGAGAACGCGCATCCGCACCGCGATGGGACCGGCACGCTCGTGGTGGTGCACAACGGGATCGTCGAAAACTATCTGACGCTCAAGCACGAACTCATTGCCAAGGGGCATAAGTTCGCGTCGGAGACGGACACCGAGATCATCGCGCACGTGATTCAGGATGAGTTGGAGCGCGCGGCCGCTGAGCACTCCGCCTCGCACGCGACTCACAGAGCAGGGAAGCGCTCGGCCTCCGCGGTCGACGCTGACGATTCGAACGAGTCGGTGACGGTGCTTGAATCGGCTCTGCCGACGGCGATTCCGCTCGAAGAGGCCGTACGGCGCGCGGCGCGGCGGATGACTGGGGCGTTTGCGATTGGCGTGCTCTCGGCGAATGAGCCCGACAAGATGGTCGCGGCGCGGATGGGGCCGCCGATTGTGCTGGGGCTTGGGGACGGCGAGTTTTTCCTCGCGTCCGACGTGCCGGGAATTCTGCACCACACGCGCACGATCTACTTTCTCGCGGACAACGAGGTGGCGACGCTGACGACCGACGGGATTGCGCTGACCGACTTTGCGGGGAATCCGAAGACGCTGACGCCGCAGCGGATTACGTGGGATCCGATCCAGGCGGAGAAGGCCGGCTACAAGCACTTCATGCTGAAGGAGATTAACGAGCAGCCGCGCGCGGTGCGGGATACGACGCTGGGGCGGATTTCGTTTGATACAGGGCGGGTGTTTCTGCCGGACATGACGATCACGCCGGAGGATCTCGCTGCGGCGACGTCGGTGACGATTGCGGCGTGCGGGACGTCGTGGCACGCGGGGCTGGCGGGCAAGTTCATGATCGAGCGGCTGGCGAGGCTGCCGGTCGATGTCGATTACGCGAGCGAGTTTCGGTATCGCGATCCGATTGAGGACCCGCACACGCTGGGACTGCTGATTACGCAGTCGGGCGAGACGGCGGATACGATTGCGGCACAACAAGAATTGATAGC
>DASYBN010000285.1:0-2365 GCA_036500785.1 Acidobacteriaceae bacterium | reverse complement strand
GCTTTGCGGCCCTTCCAGACGAGAGCGCGCTCGGCATCGGATTGCGCGAGGCGGAGTTCCCATGCAGAGTTCTGTTGGCATAGCTCGCGCACTCGCTGCATCTGCGAGTGGACCTCATCGACCGGACCGTCGAGTTCGACCAGCAGGAGGGATTCGCAGTCCGGATAGCCCGCGTGGACCGCTGCCTCAGCGGCAAAGATCGAGGTACGATCCATCATTTCCATCGCGGAGGGCAGCATGCCGGCGGCGATGATGTCGGAGACCGTTTGTCCTGCGGCCGAGCTTGAATCAAACGCAGCGAGCAACGTCTGCACACACTGTGGCCTGCGTACGATGCGCAGGACAGCTTTGGTTGCGACTCCGAGCGTCCCTTCGCTGCCAATGAAGACGCCGGGGAGATCGTAGCCTGGCGTTTCCGGAACGCCTTGTTGTGAGCCGAGCCAGATGAGTTCGCCCGTGGGAAGAACGACTTCGCAGCCGAGGACGTGGGTGACGGTGAAGCCGTACTTGAGGCAGTGTGCGCCGCCTGCGTTTTCGGCGAGGTTGCCGCCAATGGTGCAGACGATCTGCGAGGAAGGGTCCGGCGCGTAGAAGAAGCCGGCGCTGCGGACCAGGTCAGTCACCTGCGAGTTGGTGACGCCAGGCTCGACCGTGATGAATGCGTTTTCGAAGTCGATCGTGTGGACGTGGTTCATTCGCGCAAGTGCGATGACGATGCACCCGGGCGTAGGCAGCGCCCCTCCGCTGAGCCCGGTACCTGCACCGCGCGCAACGAATGGAATCGTATGCTTCACGCAAACGCGGACGACAGCCTGGACCTGCGCGGCGTCACGCGGAAGGACGACGGCGCCGGGAAGTGCACGGAAGTTGGTGAGGCCATCGCACTCGTACGTCTGGAGTTGCGTGTGGTCCAGGATCAGGCCCGCTTCGCCGACGACGGCGCGCAACTCTTTCACGACGTCAGGGGATACCACAGGCGGGGGAACGTCAGAGGCCGGCATACGGGTGAGTCCAGTGTAGCGGCAGGGGCTACTCACCAAGCATGATGCGTTGGATGCTTCGCGCGCGGCCAGTGGCACCGTCGCAGTCAATGAGGGCTGCGCAGAGCTTGGGATTGCCTTTGGCGGCTTCGAATTTGCCGGGCATACCGGTGAGGAACCGCTTGAGCACCATCTCGGCTTCCACCCCGATCACTGAATCATAAGGGCCGGACATGCCGACGTCCGTTTGGAAGGCCGTGCCGTTGGGGAGCACGCGTTCGTCGGCGGTGGGAATGTGGGTATGGGTGCCGAGCACGGCTGTGACGCGGCCATCGAGATACCATCCAAGCGCGACCTTCTCGCTGGTAGCTTCGGCGTGGAAGTCGACGAGGATCACGCGGGCGCCGCTCTCTTCCCGTATCTGAGTGAGGAGGTCGTCGGCTTTGCGGAAGGGGTCATCGCAGGAGCTCATGAAGACGCGGCCCTGCAGATTGATGACGGCATAGGCGGGACCGTTCGGCAGCGTGCCCTGGTAGAAGCCGAAGCCGGGTGTGCCGTGGGCGTAGTTGGCGGGTCGGATGACGCGGCGGCCGCGCGTGTCGGATTTTTCAGGGACAGCGATGTACTCGAAGATCTCTTTCTTGTCCCAGATGTGATTGCCGGTGGTGATTACGTGCGCGCCCAGGTCGAAGAGCTCTTCGGCAATGGCGGGGGTGAGGCCGAAGCCGCCGGCGGCGTTCTCTCCGTTGATTATCAGGAGATCGACAGCGTGAGTGTCGAGGAGATGCGGGATGTGTTCGTGCGCGATGTGCCGGCCTGCGGAGCCGAATATGTCGCCGACAAAGAGAATCTTCACTCGATGAGTGTAACTGGAGCGAGTCAGCCAATTAGCAAGTCAGCGAGTTAGCGGGGGTCGCGTCCAAGCGCAGGGAAAGGTGACAGACTGAGAGGCATGATTGATCTGGTGTGGAATTTTCCGCTGCTTGCAGAGCAGAAGGTGATGTGGTCGCGGTATTTGCGCGCGGCGCTCGAGGAGTTTGAGCGCGAGGGCGTGGAGTCGCTGCGGCCGTCGTTCCGGACGGAGGAGCTGGCGTTACGGGAGCGCGCGGCGAAGTGGCTGGGGTTTGCGGTCGAGCGGACGTGGATTACGTGCGGTGGGCATCATGGAACGCTGAATGCGCTGATGGCGTCCGGGCTGGCGGGCGAGTGCGTGGCAATGGAGGGGACGAGCTATCCGGGATTTTTAGACCAGTGCCGTGCAACGAAGACCGAGATGATGGCGTGCGCGGTGGATGATGCGGGGCTTGTGCCGGAGTCGTTGCGAGAGGTGTGCAAGCGCGGTAGTGTGCGCGGGTTGTTCACGATGCCAACGGTGCAGAATCCGC
>DASYBN010000284.1:0-2595 GCA_036500785.1 Acidobacteriaceae bacterium | reverse complement strand
CTGTCTCGCCGTAGATGCGGTCGCGCGTGATGCCCGGCTCATCGCCGACGATGGAGCGCCGCGTGCCTGTGATGCGATTGAACAGCGTCGACTTGCCTACGTTCGGGCGGCCGCAGATTGCTACCAGCGGCTCTGACTCCGCTGCAGCGCCACTTGTGGCGACGTCCAGCTCCGCCGCTAGTGCATCGATTGCGCGGTCGCCGGTTCGGGCGGCACCGCGCTTCGCATGCGGCTCCCAGTCGGATTCGTCTCTCGGCTGCTCCGGCCGGATCGCCGATCCGTGACCCTTGCTCGCGGAGCGGTCGCGCTGTGTGCGGGCGCTGTCCAGAATTACGGCGCGCTCGCGCTCGGGGCTCTGCTTCGGCGTCCGCGCCACCTTTTCCGCAGCAGCCTTCTTCGAGCTCAGCGCCTTGCGCTTCTTCGGCGCGACGTTCGCCATCTGCGCACCGGTGCGCGGAGCCTTGCCCTTGTGCGGCCGCGTGCTGGCCTGCCGGTGCTTCTTGCCCATCCTCTTCTTCTGCTCGCGTCTGGGTGCCATAACGTCCTCTATTGCGTTCGCTTACCATGGTCGCACGCGGGGCAGGAACTCACCCGCGCACAGGACCTCATGCAGCCCATCCGCTTCGGCATTCTCGGTTTCGGCTACCACGCCGCCTTCCGGCTCGTTCCGTCGTTTCGCAACTGCGAGCAGGCCGTGCTTGTCGGCTTTTACCGGCGTGATCCTGCCAAGGCCGCTGTGGATGCGGCCACGCACAAGCTGCGTGCCTTCGAATCCGCCGAAGAGCTATGTTCCTCGGCGGAGGTGGACGCCGTCTTCATCACCAGTCCGGACGCGCTGCATCTTGCGGATGCGAAGCTGGCGTTCGCGCACAACAAGGCCGTTCTCTGCGAAAAGCCGCTTACTTCCAATGCGGCGGATGCGGATGCCATGCTCGGTGCGGCCGATGCCTCTGGCAAGCTGTTCGGCGTGGCGCACCATTACCGATGGGCGCACGCCGTCCAGCAGATTCGGGATCGTGTGGCCGCGGGCGAGATCGGCGAGCCGCGTACTGCGCACGCCGAGTTCCACTATGCGGCGCAGTTCTCGAAACGCACATGGATTACCGATCCCACGCTGGCAGCCGGGGGTCCTATAGGGGACGTCGGCGTGCACTGTATCGACACGCTGCGTTTCATTTTGGGCGATGTGCGAGCGCAGTCTGTCTCCACGATCGCAACGCAGGACGCCAACTCAGGTGCGGTCGAAGCCTCGGCGTCGATGCAGCTCGAGTTCGCCAACGCGGTCGTTGCGAGCGTCAACGTCTCGGCCCGGGCGGCGTATCGCACACAGGTTGAAATTGTTGGCGCCGATGGCGTGCTGGTTGCCGAAAATGGGATGACGGTCGACCAACCTGTGGATGTCGTGCTCCGCCGCAAGGGCATGCACGTGAATACCAATACTGTGAACAACGCCGACGCGTATACGCGCATGATTGATAATTTTGCCCGGGCGATCCGCGGCGAAGAGCAGTTTCTCGGGCCCGGGGCTGAGGGTGTGCACAACCAGCACATCCTCGACGCGGCGTATAAGAGCTGGCGCTCGGGCAAGCGCGAGCGGGTCTCATGAACACGCGGGCGAATAAACGGCGATTATCATAGAGTCACCGCGTGCCGCCGCTCACCAACATCGAAGTCGACCGCAAGACCCCGCTGAGCGAAGCAGCCGAAGCACGCCTGCCGTCGCTGCACGACTTCTTTTCGCCCGGCGGTATCCTCGCTCGCTCGTCGCTTGCGTTCGAGCATCGGCCGGGACAGTACGCCATGGCGAAGGCGATTGAGCAGGCGTTCGCGGACAAGCGTCATCTGATCATCGAAGCAGGGACGGGCACGGGGAAGACGCTCGCGTATCTGCTTCCGGCGCTGCGGCGCGCGCGCAACGAGAAGCAGCGCATCATCATCTCGACCGGGACGAAGAACCTGCAGGAGCAGCTTTACTTCAAGGACATCCCGTTCCTCGAATCGGTCCTCGCCGACTCGGGTCCGCTGCGCGTCTGCTACATGAAGGGCCGTGCGAACTATCTTTGCAAGCAGAAGCTGTACGCGCTGCGGGACAACCCGATTCTGTCGGGGCTTGACGACATCTCGCAGTTTCATACCATCCTGCAGTGGGAGCGCACGACGGAGACGGGCGACCGCGCCGAGATTGACGAGCTTCCTGAGTCTTCAGCGCTGTGGCACAAGCTCGACGCGCGCAGCGAGGTGTGCCTCGGGCAGACGTGTCCGAACTGGGAGCCGTGCTTCATTACGCAGATGCGCCGCAAGGCACTCGAAAGCGATCTCGTCATCGTTAACCACCACCTCTTTTTTGCGGACCTTTCGATCAAGCAGCAGGCGGCCGGCGCGCCTGATGCGGGGATCCTTCCGGAAGCGGCTGCTGTCATCTTTGACGAGGCACACGAACTCGAGGACGTGGCGTCGCAGTACTTCGGCATTGCGCTGACCAACCATCGCTTCGACGAGCTCGCGCGGGACACGGAAGCGATGCTTCGCGCGAAGGGCGCCAGCTCCGCGGGGATCGAATCGGCCAGTGCTACGATCCGCGAGCGCTCACGCCTG
>DASYBN010000283.1:0-1858 GCA_036500785.1 Acidobacteriaceae bacterium | reverse complement strand
CCCGCAGCAAATCCTGGATCTCGGGATGACGAGCTACGCGCTCAATACCAAGGACAAGCTCTACCGGTACGAAGACAATCCAGCCAAAATGCAGGCATGGCTCGCGGTCAGCCATACCGACTCGCCCAGGGCGCCGGCCGCGCCCTTCCTGCCGATCCTCAAGCCCGAGTCCGTGACCGCACCCGGCGGCTATAACGTCCGTTTCACGCTCGACCGGCCCTGTAATCGCCGCCGAGAATGGCCCTATTCGTGTGCTTCACAGCGATATCGGCGCAAATGGGACCGTGAGTTCGAATCCGGCTTGCTCCAGCGTACAGTCCCGTGGCTCGCGGGATATTCCGATGACTCGAATCCTACAGCAGTGTCTCGTCTGAGCAGGATGGCGCGATAGGCCGCCGCTTCAGCGGCCGAGCTTCCGGGGGTTCATCCGGCGTTTGTTGACGTGATCCGTGGGTCTAGAGCTAGAGCGTCGCCCGACATCTCGCCCTTGAAGTAGCAGCCCTGCCACGCCTTCTTTGATCGTCGCTGGGTCGCGTTTATAGAGGCCGGCGTTGAAGTAACCGCGATTCGATCTCCTCGAAGAGAATGAGGCGAAGGCGAAACGTCCCAGCATGTGAGACGTTGTCTTCTATTACGACGATTACACATCGATCGATTTTGTCGCGTATGTCCTCACTCGTGTATTTCATAGATCAACGGAAGATGCTCTCGCCTTACTTTTGCGGTGCATACGCAAGGTAAGGGCGTGGTCGGTACCTACACCTTTGAGGTCGCCGAACAAAAGCAATGCGAGGTCTTGTTTATGGCCAAGATCGAGGAACATCCGCTTAGGGTTGAAGTCGAGCAGGCGTGACGACAGGCCGGGAATCCGGGCCGCCCTGATCCTAGTGAATTCCGTGCGTGGCGGGGGTGGGTCGCGAACAGCAGAGCCACCCCGAGGGGAAGCCAGGCCTTCCGACCGATACTTCGCTGTCCGGTCGCCGTCGCCCTGACGATGCCCTTATATCGGCGACACCCTACCGTTGGGATATACCAGTTTTCCCCAGTTAATCGCGGCTCGCGGTATAGAAATTTTAGCTTCTGCACCAAGGCCGGCCTCACGCAAACGGCGCGATCATGGTAACGCATTCCGTTTCAGGCCAAGGGGCTGGGCCACGAGACCGCTCCAGGAGTGCTGATGACTGATGCTAACGTATCTTACCGTACCATGGCCTATAACAATGGATGGGCGAACCATCGTCTGCTCGCCGCCTACGCTCGGCTTTCACAATCTGAATTCATTGCCCCACGCACCGGCTTCTTCCCGAGTGCGCGAGCTACCCTGAACCGCATCCTGGTCGTCGATCCTTTCCTACGTGGATGCAATGGAGGGCGGCGCGCTTGGGCCAGCAGCTTGGGCAAACCCAGAGCCATGCGCGACGGTGGGTGCTCTCCGGCAGGCGCAGGCAGACGTGGATAGGCGCTTAATCGCCGTCGTGGAACGCCTGGATGCCAATGGTCTGGAGGGCGTCGTTGAGGTGCATCGTGGCACGCGTATTCAGCATGAGCGAATGGACAGGCTTCTGCTGCATCTGTTTCAGCATCAAATTCATCACCGGGGCCAGGCACACGCCATGCTGAGTGGCACATCGGTCCCGCCGCCACAGCTCGATGAATTCTTCGCCGTTGGGGAGGCGCCGCTTCGCGCTTTCGAGTTCGCACAGCTGGGGTGGACAGAGGAGATGGTCTGGAGGTCACAAGCTACAAACTGCGGGCAGCGCGTAACGCGCAAATAGCCATGCCGCTCTGGCTGGCCGAGATGTCCCAACTGGAGAGAGCCGGACTTTCGGCAATCATCGAACGATGACCGAGGTAATCA
>DASYBN010000282.1:0-5691 GCA_036500785.1 Acidobacteriaceae bacterium | reverse complement strand
GAAGAATGGTGAAGGCGTATGCGCCTTCTTCTCCCATGCGACCGTCGCCGGTGCGCGAACGCACGCGCAGCCGGTAACTGCCCGGACCTAGCGCGCTGTAATTCGCCTCCGTCTGCTTTCCCCAGGCTGACCAATCTTTGTCCGCACCTTCCAGGATGTATTGGTAGGTCGTGTCTGCCGGGTTCTGGTAGTTCAGCGCGGCGAACTGGAAGCTCAAGGCACTCGTTCCGGCTGGGAGGCGAAGCTCGGCTGCTCCGGGCACTATCGAGCCGCCGAAGACTGTTTTGGTCCCGGAGTGTATCTGTCGAACCAACGTAGCGAAGGGCACGGTTTGCGCTGCCGCGGTCCGTGGCGACAATCGGATCAGGTACTCTCCGGCGAACCACGTTGCACCGTCCGGATCAACGAAGGCGGGTCCCAGTGAAAATCGGTCGAGCGGCTTATAAGTTTCTTCATCGATCTTCCAGCTTCCGTCCGGCCGCTGAAGGATGCGGCCAAGGCGACGCCTGTCGGCGCTGCTGCTCGAGGTCCACATGCTCCCATCGGGGAGCTGAGATACGGCGGGAGAGACATCCGGCTCATCCTGCGACAGCAGGAAGCGGTTGTCCAAGACGAAGCGGTGCGCCTTCGTGTTCCACCGGAAGAGCGCGTTGGTACGCAGGGCAGAAGCGTAAATTTCGCCCGCTACGTTACCAATCAAAGTAGTCCCCGGCGGCAGACCCTCGGCGGCCCCGATGGACTCGACCTTGGACGCTTGCATGCCAGTGTCGGCAACCTCGATGCGGAGCACGCGCCCCTCAAGGCCGGCAACCCAAAGAGTGCCGTCCGGCCCTTCCGCCAAGTATCGAGCTTCGTACACGGTGTTCGGCAGGCGGCCTTCATAGATCCACCTTTGTCCATCCCAGCGCATGGAACTTACGCCATTGCCGTTGCCGATAAAGACCCGGCTCGGATCTTTTCGCGAGACAAGGGAAGAGTAGTTCTGCTCCTGTGAGCCATGCAGACCGGCGACGGCAGGCACCAGCTCATTCCCCTGCAGCTTGTAAATGCCGTCGTTGGTAGCGACAAGCAGCTGATCGGGTGTCTTTCCGCTCGGATCTTTGAAGAGTGTGAACGAGAAGGTCTGCGTCGGCCCCTTCACGGCTTCTAGCCCACGCTGTTTCGTCTGCGGATCAAAAGTCAATCGGCTAATGGCACCCGGAGAACCCTCCACGATTCCGTACACTGCGCCATTAAAGCGGATCGCATCGTCCGCGAATCCTCTGGAGAAGAAGGAGACTGGCGAGTTTAACTCCAGCCGTGTCACGCCGACTTCGCTGCCAATCCACAGCGCGCCATCGCGGTCCACGAAGGTCCCTAGAGAATCGGAGTCCAACAGGCCATCCGATTTATCTAGGAACTGGCGAAGCCTTCCGTCATGCTCCAGGATTACGGCGCCGGCGTCCGTCGTCGTGACGCATATCCCTCCATCGGGAAGCATCGTCGACACGTAGCTGTCATGCTTACGGAAAAAGTCGTCTGCCTGGGTTGGAAAGGGAACGGACCTATGCCCGTCGTAAAGAGTCAGCAGGCCGTGGCGCTGCGACACGAGCATCTGATCGCCGCTGTACTCATGCAGGAGCAGCTTTGCAGCGTCCTTGTAAGCGTCCCCGCCGGGCAAAGGATGCAGCTGATCTCCGGCGATCTCTTCGAGGCCAATCCCTTTCTGTGCGGTGTAGATGTGGCCCTTCAGCAGCGAGAGCGCCTCGTACCTCTGGCCCGGAGCCGCAGACCAGACGTGCATGGTCTTGCCGTCCCAGCGGAAGAGCTCTTCATAGGCGCGGAAGAAGACACCTTGCGGGGTGGCCAACGTCTGCTGTACGACGGTGAACTTCCGGTCAGCGGCAGGGATCTTATCGTTCAGGGAAACGTACTTCAGCGTGCCGGTCGCGTCCGGCGCAAGGTAGCCAAAGTCGCTGACCGAACCGACCCACACCGTGCCGGAGGAGTCCACGTCGATGGACCGGCTTTGAGTTCCCGGCATGGCGATCTTGCGCCAGCCGACACCGTCGTATTCGAGCAGCGTCGGGCCGCCGTGCGCAAAGTAAAGCACGCCGCGCCTGTCCTGCAGGATCTGCCAGATCTGGCCGAAGTCCTTGAACTCTTTGTAGGAGTGAGTCTCCGTGACCGGAATCCCGACTTCGGCTTGTCTCGCGTCACTCGGTTTCGGTGCAGCGCGACGGCCCTCTGTCGCCGACAGGGGAACAAGGGAGAGACCAAGAAATAACGGAGCAAAGAATCGACACGCTAACAGAGCTGGACGCAAGCAGCTTTCCCGAAAAGGAAATGCGGAACGTGAAAAGTTGGGCCGGAAACGTGTGAGGATGCTAGCAGCGCATCGCCTTGGAGGCAAGACAATCAATCGAAACGGCGAAATCGTTCGGAAAGATGACGCGCCAATGCTTTCGGCGAACTAACATGCAGGGCCGCCGTGGGAGGATGCTCCACATGGCGGCCTGGGCTAATTCACTGTCATCTGCGGCCGCATCCGTCTCCAGGCGCGACCAGATACCCGCAATCGGGCAACGCTCATCGCCCGTCTCAACGAACGTGCGAGTGAGGTGCATGCGGCTGAACCGCGGAATGATCGCCTTCACCTCTGCCGGAGTAACTGAGCGGTTGATCAAGTTCTTCATTGGAGTCCTCCTTTCTGCGGTACTCTCAGAGCCGCTGCTTCTTCTAGTACTATACCCCACTAGGGTATTTATAAATTGCCAGACTCTGGAGGCTAACATCGGAATCGACCGCGAACGCGCCAAGCTCATCAACCGCGCGAAGCGCATCCGCGGGCAGATGGAGACCGTTGAGCGCAGCCTCACCGAAAATCGCGACTGCACTGACATCCTGATGCTGCTCGCCGCTGCGAAGGGCGGGATCAATAGTCTGATGGCCGAGATCCTAGAAGACCACATACGCCTCCACATCGGTGCCCGACCCATGTCGGCCGAACTCGGGGAAGAGCTGATTGACCTGGTGCGCGCGTATCTGAAGTGATCCTCGCGCGGAGACCCTGTTGACCTACTGGTTAACTCGGGCTTAAACTGTCGTTACACGGGAAAGGAGGATGGTCCAGCCTATGAAATCTGACAGTACAAGTTGCAACACAACACGTGAGGTGACTGAGGCTTAGAGCATCCGTTGCTCTAGACCGGGCGGTTAGCAAGACCTACTTCGCCGAGGCCCATCCGAGAACGGATGCCTCAGGTCAATCTCAACAGTTCACCGCAAAACGGCTCGCCTCCTTCGGGATGCGGGCCGTTTGTGTCTTTGCCGGTCGCCCAGATAGGTGCCCCACGTCTCGCTTCTGAGACTTGGGGCCGCACAGTCCCGCGACTAACCACCGCATTTCTAACATCTAAAATCTGCAATCTAAAATCTCCCCATGACCCTCGCCGTCATCGATGCAGCCCCAGCCCCCGCCACCACCGACGATCTCATCATCGCCGGCCGCCGTTTCCGCTCACGCCTCATCGTCGGCACCGGCAAGTACAAAGACGGCCCCGAGACCGCCGCCGCCATCGAGGCCTCCGGCGCCGAGATGGTCACCGTCGCCGTCCGCCGCGTCAATCTCGACCGCTCCAAGGAATCGCTCCTCGACTTCATCGACTCGCAGCGTTACTTCCTGATGCCCAACACCGCCGGCTGCTACACCGCCGAGGAAGCCATCCGCGCCGCCCGCCTCGCCCGCGAGGTCGGCCTCTCCGACTGGGTCAAGATCGAGGTCATCGGAGACCAGCCCACCCTCTACCCCGACGTCCAGGCCACGGTCGAAGCCACCCGCGTCCTCGTCAACGAAGGCTTCACCGTCCTGCCCTACACCACCGACGACATCGTCTTCGCCAAACGCCTCATCGACGCCGGAGCCGCCGCCGTCATGCCCCTCGGCGCACCCATCGGAACAGGTTTGGGCATCGCGAACAGCTACACGCTGCGCATGATGCGCGAGCTCATCACCGAGGTCCCTCTCGTCGTCGACGCCGGCCTCGGCACCGCCTCGGACGCTGCGCTCGCCATGGAACTCGGCTTCGACGCCGTCCTCCTCAACACCGCCATCGCCGCCGCAAAGAACCCCATCCTCATGGCCTCCGCCATGAAGAAGGCCGTCGAAGCCGGCCGCGAAGCCTTCCTCGCCGGCCGCATGCCCAAAAAACTCTACGCCAGCGCCAGCTCACCGCTCGAAGGCATCTCGCGCTAGTTGCCAAACCTTATGGCAGAATTGCCCTGATGAAGAAGCAGGGGCTGTGGCTGAAGATTCTGAAAATCGGAATGTGGTTGTTCTTGGCAAATGCGACGATTTTTTCGCTTCTTGCCGCTGGCTTTGCGCTCAACACCACTATCTTTCTGGCTCGATCCATCCGAGCAGAGGGAAAGGTCACTGCACTTGTTCACATCGAAGACGGTGACGAAGACACTACGTATCGTCCCGTCTTCACGTTCGTTACTCGCGATGGCGTGACCCAAACAGTTAAATCCAACGCCGGATCAAATCCGCCTGAGTTTGAGCTGGGGGAAGGAGTCCCCGTTCGATATAGGGCAGCCGATCCTTCAGCCGCGAGGATCGATACATTCTGGCAAATCTGGGCATTTCCGGTGGGGTTCACGGTTTTTGGTTGTCTAGCGGGGCTGGTCGGATGGTTCTTCCGTTGGAGAGTCCATAAAAGGCTAAATGCTGCGCCCAAGCTGAGGAAGATTAGATCGCTCGACGCCATTTGAACCCTACAGGTCATTGGCAAGACGAGCTTGTAGCTGCCGCTTCACCTCCGGCCACTCACTCGCCACGATTGAAAACCGCAGCGTGTTCCGCGGCGTGAAATCCGCGGCCATCCGGTGCGCGCGCAGCGTCCCTTCGAGCTTCGCCCCGATCCGCTGAATCGCCGTCGCGGAGCGCTCATTCCGCTCATCCGTGCAGAAGTGCACGCTGCACATCTTCCACACCTCGAACGCATGCGTCAGCATCAGCAGCTTGGCCTCGGTGTTCGCCGCCGTCCGAATCGCCGAAGCCGTCAGCCACGTGTAGCCGATCTCTCCGGTGTCGAAGACATGCTTGCCATAATGCGCCGATCCCTCCGGCCAAGGCCATCGTTCCAATTCGAAGAATCGCGTCGAGCCAATCACTACGCCATCACTCTTGCGCACGGTCACAAACGGCAATGCCGTCCCCGCATCTCTCCACGCCAGCGCTGTCTCGATATATTTCTCCACCGCCTCGCGCCCCACCGGCACAAGGCTCCACTTGTACAGCGATGTGTCCGCCGCCGCCGCCTCCACCAGCGCCGCCGCATGGTGCCGCTCCAGCGGCTCCAGCCGTACGTGCAGCCCCTCAAGCGTTACAAGTTCCATTGCCATGGAACGAGCTTACGATGGCTGCTTCTTGATCGCGTGCCCGAAGCAGACGAGATCGCCGTCCGGCGCAAGAATCAGCAGCTCGCGCTGCCCATAGTGCTTGTCCGCCGGTCCATGCACATCGCCTTCGGGCAATGCATCGAGCTTCGGCTTCAGCTCCGCATACAGGGCATCCACATCGTGCACGTCGTAGTAATACCGAAAATTCCTCCGCCCGTACGGAGCATCCGCCGAATTCTGCTGCCCCCCAATGCGAATGCCGCAGCCTTCCCGTTCGAGATACGCGTAGTTGTCGGTGTGAATGTACTC
>DASYBN010000281.1:0-2001 GCA_036500785.1 Acidobacteriaceae bacterium | reverse complement strand
TGTATCGAACGTCACATTCCCGCTCAGCCCCTGCTTCTGCGCGCTCGCTCGTGCACCTTCAATCGACCCATCGTGATAGTCGAACCCGAAGAACTGCGACTTCGGAAACGCCTTCGCCATCAGCAGCGTCGACGCACCCTTGCCACATCCCACATCCGCCACCTTCGCGCCGCGTTCAAGCTTCTCTTTCACGCCCTCCAGCGACGGAATCCACGCAGCCATCAGGTTCGCCACATAGCCTCCCTTGAAAAACTTCTCGCAGCCGTGAATCACACCCTGATCATGCTCGCCCCATCCCATGCCCGCGCCCGTGCGAAACGACTCCGCAATCCGCGGCACCGCATACAACGACCCCACCGCCAGCTCAAACGCTCCCGGCAGATACGCCGGGCTGTCCTCATCCGCCATCGTGAACGCCTGTTCCGGCGACAGGCTGAACTTGTTGGTCTTCGCGTCGTAGGTCACATATCCGCCTGCCGCCTGCGACGACAGCCACTCGCGCAGATACCGCTCATCTGTCTTGGTCTTCGCGGCCAGCTCCGCCGACGTCATCGGTCCTCCCTGCGCCAGCGCTTTATACAATCCCAGCTTCTCGCCGATCACCACCATCCCCGTATGCACCGCTGCACCGAGATCACTCACAAACTGGCCCACAAACGCGTTCAGCTTATCCATGTCCAATGCAGGAACACTTGTAGCGCTCATATCGCCCTCACAGTACTTTTGAAGTGGGATCGCCTCAGGCCCTTACAAACTGAATGGGACGCGGTTGCTCCCGCGCTCTCCAGTTCAGTATTGAAGCTAGGCCCCAGATTCTGCGCCGCCCTGGTTGCGAAGTCAATCTTAACGACCACAAATTGAACATCGCTCAGAGACATACCATCGCGCACCAATAACTTCCGTTGTTGACTTGACAGCCGATCCACGCTAACAACAACCATGGAGCGTCTCTTTTCTTCCACTCGACTTCTCGCACTTCTTGCCGTCACGCTGCTCTCGTCCTGCGCTCTTGGGCAAGACGCGAAACTCGTCATCACCAACGCGCGCCTCTTCACCATGGCGCCCAACCAGCGCGATCCCTTCACCGGTTATCTCGCCGTCGCACCCGACGGCACCATCCTCGCCGTGGCCGCCGGCGCTCCACCCGCATCCCTCCACGCCGCGCAAACCGTCGACGCGCACGGTGACTGGATCATCCCCGGCTTCATTTCCGCGCACTCGCATCTCTGGCAGGCCGCCTACCGCGGCCTCGCCGCCGACAAGCGCCTCGACGGCTGGATCGACGACCTCTACGGCGCCCACGCCAGCAAGGCCTCGCCCGACGACCTCTACTGGTTCTGCCTCTACGGCGCGCTCGACCACCTGCAGCACGGCGTCACCGCCGCCTACGACTTCACCTACGGCGGCCGCGCGAAGACCGCAGAGCTCAACAACCAGTTCGAAGAATCTCAGTTCCGCGCTGAAGAAGACTCCGGAATCCGCTTCGTGCACAGCTACTCGCCCGATCGCATGGGACCGAACATTACGATTGATCAAGCACGCGCCCGCCTCAAAGCCTTCCTCGACTACACCGCCGCGCAGCCGCCGAACCCGCACTTCCTCAGCGTCATGATCGGCGGCATGACCGCCTTCAACAACACCGAGCAGCAGTCCGTCATGGAAGCCGCAATGATGCGCGAGTTCCACCTAGGCAACCAAACCCACTTCATCGAATCCCCCGAAGACGAAGGCGAGCAGCGCTCCAAATTCCGCTGGATGCTCGACTCGGGCCTCGTCACCAACCAGCTCATCTTCGGCCACTTCATCCACACCGACGACTTCATCCTCACGCAAACTGCCAAAGCCCACGCCAGCATGGTCTGGAACCCACTCTCCAACGGTCGCCTCGCCTCTGGCGTCGCCGACATTCCGAAGTACCTCAAGCTCGGCATCCGCGTCGGCATGGGCGTCGACGGCGAAGCCTCCGCCGACCTCGCCGACCCGTTCGAAAACATGCGCACC
>DASYBN010000280.1:0-6889 GCA_036500785.1 Acidobacteriaceae bacterium | reverse complement strand
TCCCCTCCGCCGCACCGCGCTTCACAGCACCCACCATGCCCACAAGGCCCGCATGGTCGACTTCGGCGGCTGGGACATGCCTGTGCAGTATCGCGGGCTCATCGAGGAGCACATGGCCGTGCGCACCGCCGTCGGCATCTTCGACGTCTCCCACATGGGCGACATCCAGCTGCGCGGACCGAACTCGCTCGCCGCCGTGCAGCGCCTCCTGATGAACGACGCCAGCAAGCTGCAGGTCGGCCAGGCGCACTACTCCGCGATGCTCTATCCCAACGGCACGTTCGTCGACGACGTCGTCCTGCACAAGCTCGGCGATAACGACTTCCTCATCGTCATCAACGCCGGCACGCGTGAAAAAGACGTGCAGTGGGTGCGCAAGACCATCGGCTCGATGGGCGGCGTGCACATCATGGACGTCAGCGACTACTACACTCAGCTCGCGATCCAGGGACCCAAAGCCAAGGACACACTGCAGAAGCTGACCAAGGTCGACCTCACGCCGATCAAGAACTACTGGTTCACCTGGGGCACGGTCGCCGGTTGCCACAACGTGCTCATCGCGCGCACCGGCTACACCGGCGAAGACGGCTTCGAGATCTACATCCCATCCGACGAGCCCACCAGCGCCCGCGTCTGGAGCGAGGTCCTCGACGCCGGCGCGGAGTTTGGCATTCAGCCCTGCGGCCTGGGCGCGCGCAACACCCTTCGCCTCGAAGCCGCCATGGCGCTTTACGGCCACGAGATCTCCGACACCATCAACGTCTTCGAGGCCAACCTCGGACGCTACTGCAAGCTCGACAAGGGCTCCGACTTCGTCGGACGCGACGCGCTCGTTGAGATTGAAAAGTCCGGCGGCCCGGAGCGCCGCCTCGTCGGCCTCGAGATGATCGAGCGCGGCATTGGCCGCGACGGCTACCGCGTGCTCTCGCTGGACGGAGAGCGCATCGGTGAAGTCACCTCCGGCTCCCCCGCCCCCTTCCTGAAGAAAAACATCGCACTCGCCTACGTGCCGGTGGCCTACACCGATATCGGCACCGAGGTCGGCGTCGAAATCCGCGGCCAGTCCGTCAGAGCAAAGGTCGTTCCAACGCCGTTTTACAAGCGCCCCAAGCCGATCGCCGCACCCGTCACCGCGCCGCTGTCTTCGTAACTGAAACGCCTACAAAAGCTTCGCCTGCGCTGCCAGCCCGATAGCCTTCAGCGCCCGCCGCAGCTCCGCGCGTTGCGCCGCCGGAACGCCGGCCATTACGTCCTCAAGATCGCGCTCGTGCCGAACGTACAGCTTCCTGATCAGCGCGGTCCCCTGCGCGGTAAGCTGCACGCGTCGAACGCGGCGGTCTTCTTTACTCGCAACCCGCTCCACAAAGTCACGCTGTTCTAAACGATCGATCGCCGCGGTCATCGATGCATTCGTGATCAGCGCCGCTTCGCACAGCTCGCTCATCGTCAGCGGTCCTTTGTGCAGAAGCGCTTCAAGAATCATGAAGTCCGAGAGGCCGATACCCAGCGCCGCCAACGAGTGCTCCACGAACGCAGCCATCGCCCGGTACGCCCGCGCGAGCACCACCCACAGCGCCGCGGCGGAAGGATCGTTCGTCTTGTCGGCTGTGGGCATGCTCGTGTCAGTCTATTGGGCGAAAGCGTCTTGGATGAGCGTACGTGCCAGATGAAGTTCGTCGGCGGTTATCGTGTGCGGACGGCCGGGGTAGCGGCGCGCCATGACGACGGCACCCATGCGCTCGAGCTCCGCCGCGGACGCCTGCACGCGCTGCCACGGCACATGCGGATCTGGATCGCCGCTCAGAAACAGCGCTGGCGTGCCCGCAAGCGAGCCCTCGTGATGCAGATCCGCATCCGGTGGGCCGATCAAGCCGCCGGTAAACGCGATCACGCCCGCGTAGCGCGCAGCGTTCGAGGCAACAAACTCCGTCGCGAGACACGCTCCCTGCGAGAAGCCCGCGATGGCAATCCGATCACGCGAAATTCCCGCAGCCTCAATGCTCGCGACTACCGATCCGATCTTCGCCAGTGCCGAGCTCAGAAACGGCTCGTTCGCCTCGCGCGGTGCAAGGAACGAGTTCGGATACCACGTATACCCCGCGGCCTGCGGTGCCAGATACGCGACGCCCTCCGCGTACAGCGGACCGGCAAGCGACAGAATGTCCTCCGCCGATCCGCCGCGGCCGTGCAGAAGCACGACCGCACCCTTCGCCTCCTTGAGCGGAACACCCGTGGAATGCACTTCCCGATCTGCATGCGGATCGAGAGCCGCCGTCATGCCGTCACCTCCGTCTTTGCATCGCCGCTGCGCGAGCTGCGGTGCAGCTCAATCGGCAGCAGCCGCGCTTCGATCAACGCGCGCTGCGGCTCAAGCCACGCCGGAATCCGCAGTGCCTCACCCAGCGTCTCCGCCGGCTCGTCCAGCCCGAATCCCGGAGGATCCGTCGCAAGCTCGAACAGCGCGCCGCCCGGCTCGCGGAAGTAGATCGAGTGAAAGTACGTCCTGTCCTGCACCGGCGTCACATCAAGGTGCTTGCCGATCTCGTCCAGCCACGCGAGCTGCGCCGCATCATCCTTCGCGCGGTACGCGATGTGGTGCACACTGCCCGCGCCCGACCGTCCGTACCCCGCATTCGGGTCCACCACCACATCAATGTGGTTGCCGAGCGAAGTTCCCGCAGGCGAAGCGAACCGCGTTCGGCTGCCGTCCGCTGCGACCCGCACAAACCCCAGCAGCTTCAGCGTCTCTGCTGTCGCCTCAAGCCGACGCTCCAGCATCGTCACACCGAAGAACCCCCGCAGTGCATGCTGCGGCGGAACATCCGCGTAGCGCGATCCGGTGATCTCCGGCGCATCCGCATGCGCCACGAGCTCGATCTTCATGCCGTCAGGGTCAACGAGCGTCAGCACATCCTCCGCGCCATCAAAGCGCGTTCCAGTGCGCTCCACGTTCACATTCAGCCCGCGCAGCCGCTGCTCCCAGTACTCCAGCGAGCCCTGCGGAACGCTGAACGCTGTATGCGTAACCTCGCCTGCTCCGGTGTGTCCGCGCCGCGCATGCGGCCACGGGAAGAAGGTCAGAATCGTGCCCGGGCTGCCGGCGTCATCGCCAAAGTAAAAGTGGTACGTGCCCGGATCATCAAAATTGACCGTGCGCTTGACGAACCGCAGGCCCAGCACCTCGGTATAGAAATCGAGATTCTGCTGCGGGTCCGACGCAATAGCCGTAACATGGTGAAGTCCAACGATTGGTTCTGGCATCTGTAGGCTCCTTCCCGGTGCCCTGAAACTTCTACACCATAAGATTCGATATCGAAGTAAAAGATTCAACCCTTCCCTTCGCCCGGTTCCACCCTGCGGCCAACTCCTTTGGATGGAGCAAAACTCGCCTCCGCCCGACCCTCTACAATTGCAAAATGAGCTATCCCGAGAAGTACCGCTACGCCAAATCGCACGAGTGGCTGAGTGTTGATGGCGAGACCGCAACCGTCGGCATCACCGACTATGCCCAGGAATCGCTGGGCGACATCGTGTTCGTCGAGCTGCCCAAGGTCGGCCAGCAGCTCGAGGCCGGATCCACCTTCGGCTCCGTTGAGAGCGTCAAGGCCGTCAGCGATCTGTACGCTCCCGCGACCGGGACCGTAACCGAGGTGAACGAGAGCCTCAACTCCGCGCCCGAAACCGTAAACGCCGCCGCGAACGACACATGGTTCATCAAGATGACCCTCACGGATCCCGACGAGGCAAACGCTCTGCTCTCGGCCTCGGATTACGAAAAGTTCGTGAGCGAAGAAAAGGCCCACTAAACCTCCCCCACAAATTTCCGGCGCAGCGGCGAATAGCCGCTCGTTGCGTCTGCTCCAATATAGAAAGCTTCCATGCGTTATCTTCCAAAGTCCCCTGCCGACCGCAACGAGATGCTCGAGACCATCGGCGTCGCTTCCATCGACGAGCTCTTCGAAACAATCCCCGGCGAGTACCGCTTCGATCATGACCTCAACATTCCGCGCCAGCATGCGGAGTCGGAGATCCTCGACCGCTTCCGCGCCTTCGCCGCGAACATCGCCAGCGGCGATGCCGAAGAGCTGGCCCAGCGCCCCGCCGCCAAGCTGCCCGCAAGCTTTCTCGGCGCCGGAGCCTATCGCCACTATCGTCCCGTGATCATCGACTCCCTCGTGCAGCGCGGCGAGTTCCTCACCAGCTACACACCCTATCAGCCGGAAATCTCGCAGGGCACACTGCAGGCCATGTTCGAGTTCCAGACCATGATTTGCGAACTCACCGGCATGGAGATCGCCAACGCCTCCATGTACGACGCCTCGACAGGCTGCGCCGAGGCGGTGATGATGGCGGTCCGCGTCACCCGCCGCGACGAGTGCGTGGTCGCGCGCACCGTTCACCCCGAATATCGCGAAGTGCTCAAGACGACCGTGCAGCACCAGGAGATTCCCGTCGCCGAATGCGGCTACGACGCGAAGTCCGGCCGCGTCGATCTCGCCGTACTCGAAGCCGCGCTCAGCGACAAGACCGCCTGTGTCCTGATCCAGTCACCCAACTTTTTCGGCACGATCGAAGACGTCGCCGCGATCGCAGAACTGGTGCACGCCAAGGGCGCGCTGCTCATCGTCGCCATCGCTGAGGCTGTGTCGCTCGGCATCGTGAAGCCGCCGAAGGAGGCCGACATTGTCGCGATGGAGGCGCAGAGCTTCGGCGTTCCCGTCGGCTTCGGCGGACCGTACTGCGGCGTGATCGCCTGCAAGGAGCGCTTCCTCCGGCAGATGCCCGGCCGTCTCGTCGGCGAGACGAAGGACATGGATGGCAAGCGCGGCTTCGTGCTCACGCTCTCCACGCGCGAGCAGCACATCCGCCGCGAGAAGGCGACCTCGAACATCTGCACCAACCAGGCACTCGTCGCGATGATGGTCACCATCTTCCTCACCGTCTACGGCAAGCAGGGCCTGCGCGAGCTCGCCGAACAGAACCTGGCCAAGGCAGCGTATCTGCGCGACGCGCTGACGAAGGCCGGAGCGAAGCCCCTGTTCTCCGGCCCCAGCTTCAACGAATTTGCCGTGAGCCTATCGACGACAGCATCGGATGTGAACGCGCGCCTGCTCGAGAAAGAAATCATCGGCGGCCTCGCGCTGAACCGCTGGTATCCCGAGCTCGGCGACCGCGCAGCCCTGTGGTGCGCAACGGAGCTCACCGCGAAAGCGCAGATGGACACCGCCGCGCAGGCGCTTGGAGCGAGCTAGGTTGCCATGAATCGGGCGATGAAGGTGGGCGCGCTGGCAGCCGGTATCGGCTTCTTCGTGATGGTATGCATCCTCACCTTCAAAGTTCGCTCGCCGCTGATCGTCAACGCTCTGTGGCCGACGCATTTTATGGCGAAGACCTCGAAGGGCTCACTTTGGATGCTGACCTTTGGCACAATCGGCTTCTTTGCGAACGCATTTCTTTACGGCGTGATCGGCTACGCAATCGGCAGGCTGATGTACGGCAACGAACCCAAACAGCAACAGCGTCCCTGACGCGGAGGTACTCATGGACATCAGTGCCATCGAAGGACAGGAGCTATCCGCGGTCGAGTTCGTCAGCGACTACGTTCGCCTGCGGTTCGACGGCCCGTTGCTGACCCTCTACGCCTGGCCGCATGTGCTGCTCGAGGATTTCTCTATCGCCTTCGGACAGCCCGAGTATCGCAATGCTCTCTGCGCGCAGATCGGCGAGATGGTCTCAAAGGCCACGCTCGAGGAGTTGGATTCGCTGACCATCGAGTTCGAATCCGGCACCGTGCTCGCGCTCAGCCTCCGCGAAGAAGACCTGGACGGACCCGAAGCGGGAAGCTACTCCGCCGCCGGCAGCGGCGAGGACGAGGAAGAATTCTAAGCAGCTTCGCTTTCGTTCAACTCACCTCTATCGATAGTTCCGGATGTACGTGTCGCGCGGAAGTCCAGACCGGCGCGCTCTTTCCTGCAACGTCTTCGCCTCAGACTCGCTCATCGGGCCACCCAGGCTCACGAGGAACGGTGCTCCGCCGCGCGGGCTGAAGACCTCCGCGTGGAATCCATGGTGCCGATCGTTCAGCCGCCCTGCCTTGGTCTGCGCCTGGCCTTGATGGTTGTACGTGTACGCGATCACATACCATCCCGGAGCATGCGCCGCGACCGGTGTGGGAGCCGCAGCAGCCGGCACGCTCGCCGGCAGAGCCGGTTGCGACGGAGCCGCCGATACCGCCGGTCCGCTCTGCGCCGCAACTGCGGCAGCTGGCACGGCCGCCTGCCTGGGCTTCGAAGACACGAAGTGCCAGATCACGAAGATGCAAACGATCACACCCGCAACTCCCGCAAGCAGCCACGGACGCAGCTTCGCGCTCGACGGCGCCTGCGAGAGCTCACGCCTCGCGCGAAGCGTGGGTTCGTTTGTTGCCGCAGTCCGGCGCTGCTGGTCCGCGCGCGACGCGTCGGCCTCATCCAGCGGAAGGACCTCTTGCCGCACCGGCTCCTCCGCCTTTCGGTCCTTCGCCGTTTTCCTCTGCGGATTCGCCGCAGCCGCCGATGCTCCGTTCGGCGCATGAGCAATCGCCGGCGCAGCCGACGCATTCAGCATCTGCCCAATCTGCTCCAGGCTCCATGACCCATCCAGCATGTGCGGGATCAATCTCCGAAACATATCCGGCAGATTCAGCCCCGGGTTGTAGCGCTTCTCCAGCGTCAGGCACTCGACCAGCAGCATGCCGAAGTCATGAAGGTCGCGCCGCCGCAGCTCGGCGCATCCTTCCGGCGTATTGAATTCGATATCGGCGACGCACTCACGCACGCAGTCGCTGCGCAGCTTCACCGTCTCGCCGACCGCGAGCACGTTCACCGGCTCAATGTGTTCATGGACCAAA
>DASYBN010000279.1:0-2676 GCA_036500785.1 Acidobacteriaceae bacterium | reverse complement strand
CATCGCCTTCATCTTTGCCTTCATCTCCGGCGGAAGCTGCGGGAACAGGAATGCAATCTGCAGTCGCAGGCTCCACGAAGAACCCGCGGTCGGATGCACTGCATTGCCGAACATAGCTGCGGAGAGGTTCACCGGCTGGAGTCCAAGCTTCATGATGCGGCCGACGCCGCCGCCGAAGGGGACTGTCCAAATCTTGCCGGGGCTAGCGTTCCAGTTGGCCAGAATAACCGGGGACGAGCTTATGACCCAGCCCTTCTTCAGGTTGTAGTTGACGAAGTATTGCAGGCTCATCTGATTCACAGCGCTGCGTGAGGAGTCGCCCGCGACCGACCAGACGTTATTGAGCAGGGCGCCGAAAGTCCAGGGTCCCGGCTGCGTCAGCACCACGATCGTCGGTCCCATGCTGAACTTTCCCTGGCCCAGCACAAACCCGCTCGCCGACGGAAGCGTGAACATGGGTCCGGCTCCGAAGATAATCCTGTGCGCCGCCGACGGCGTAAGGAAGAACTGCGGAGAGATATCGCCGAAGCCGTACACGCCGGCATGCTGCCGCAAGTCCACTGCGGCAAAGTAGGCGGGAGTGCCAGCGTCAATTCCCAGCGATTCAAGATCCGCTGTGCCGGGCGCAGGTTGATTGATGATCGGAATGATGGGGCGAACGATGAGGTTCAGCTTCGAGCCGAGCTTCACCGGAACGACCGGCTGGATGTTCAGCACATTTTGAATGCGGTTGTAAGGTCCGATGCCGAAGTTGCTGTTGTTCTGGATCGGCACGCTGATCATGTTTGCGACGGGATTCTGGGTCGCCTTGGCGAGGTTTGCCGTGGAGTCTGCGGGCACGCTCTGTGTGGCCTTCGATGCCGGCGCGTCCTGCTCTCCCTGCAGACAGGCCACATTGCTTGTAATGAAAAAGAGAACAATGATCGCGTGCAGAAGGTGCTCGCCCATTACTCAGCTCTCCAGACGTGAATCAGCTCTCATCTTCAGCGCTGCGGGAGCGAACAAGAACCTCGCAAAAGTGACAGCTTCGGGCGTTACGGCGGAGATCGCTCCGGAGCGACGTATTCTTAGAGAAGCATGAAGAGAATCCATGTCATTGGCGGTGGACTCGCCGGGCCCGAAGCGGCTCTGCAGGCGGCGGCGCTTACGGAGGGGACAGATTGCCGCATCACGCTCTCCGAGATGCGACCGTTACGCTCGACGGAAGCGCACCAGACGGCAGAGTTTGCGGAGCTCGTCTGCTCGAACTCGCTGAAGTCGGAGTCGGAGAACACGGCGCCGTGGTTGCTGAAGCAGGAGATGCGCCGGGCGAACTCATTTTTGTTGGCGGCGGCGGATGCTTCAGCCGTGCCGGCCGGCCACGCGCTCGCGGTGGATCGCGTTGAGTTCTCACGGCGTGTGGCGGAGCAGATCGAACGCAATCCGCGCATCAGCGTACAGCGCGAAGAGATCACGCGGCTTAACGAGGAAGATCCCGACACCATCACCATCCTTGCTACCGGCCCGCTCACGAGCTCGCCGCTCGCGGCAGAGCTGCAGCGGCTGACGGGCGCGGAGCACCTCGCGTTCTACGACTCGATCTCGCCGATCGTCGATGCGTCGACGATCGACATGGAGAAGGTCTACTTTGCGGCGCGGTGGGATAAGGGCACCGCGGATTACATCAACTGTCCCTTCACAAAAGAGGAGTACGACCGCTTTCTCGATGCGCTGATCGCCGCCGAAGAGGTGCAGTCAAAAGAGTGGGAGCAGATCCCCACAGGGAATTCTGGCAAATTGCAGTACTTCGAAGGCTGTTTGCCGATTGAGGAGACGGCGCGGCGCGGGCGCGACACGCTGCGGTTCGGGCCGATGAAGCCCGCGGGGCTGACCAACCCGCGCACCGGGAGGTGGCCTTATGCGGTGGTGCAGCTTCGGCAGGAGAATCTGCGCGCGGACAGCTATAACCTTGTGGGGTTTCAAAACCACCTCAAGTTCGGCGAGCAGGCGCGCGTGCTGCGCTTAATCCCCGGACTTGAAAATGCAACGTTCCTGCGCTACGGCCAGATCCACCGCAATACTTATATCCATGCGCCGTCGCTGCTCAACGAAACGCTGCAGCTCAAGCGGCAGCCGAACATGGTTATTGCGGGGCAGCTATCGGGTGTTGAGGGTTATACCGAGTCGATCGCCAGCGGGCTGCTCGCGGGGCGCTTCGCCGCGGCGCTGGCTCGTGGCGAAACTCCGATTGCGGCTCCGCGGCTCAGTGCTAACGGATCGCTCACGCACTACATCACGCATGCGGAAGGGAAGAGCTTTCAGCCAGCGAACATCACGTTTGATTTGCTTCCGCCGCTCGAGGATGATCTCCGCAAGAAAATTCGCGACAAAAAAGAGCGGCACCGTATTCAGTGCGAACGCGCTCTCTCGGCGTGGGATCAATGGCTGACTGCGTCCGCGGCTCCGTCCGTTGCCGTGCACGTCGGGTAAGCCGTCTATCTGCTCGACGCAACCTGCACGTCCAGCGCCTTGCGAGCGTTGGCCAATTGCGGAAGGGCGCGATCGGCCGCGCTCCAGGCCTTCAGGAACGCCTCGTAATCACGCTTCGCCGCGGCTTTATCGCCTGCAAGATTTTCGGCGTGAGCGAGACCGTACAGGCCGAAGCCTGAGTTCGGGCGATCCACGAGTGCAGCGCGG
>DASYBN010000278.1:0-3564 GCA_036500785.1 Acidobacteriaceae bacterium | reverse complement strand
CCTGCTGCTTGCTGCTGTCGGCGGCGCGCTGGGCATGGCGCTTGCCTACGGTGCTTTGCAATGGCTGGTGCATATTCGCGCCGACCTGCCGCGTGTGGACACCATTCACATCGATGGGACCGCCGCTCTTTTTGCTGTGGTCTGCGTGATCGCCTGCGGTGTACTGGCCGGCCTGCTGCCCGCTTTATCGAGTAACGACCGCGATATTCTTCGCGTACTGCAGGAGTCTTCGCGTTCCGGCGGGGCAGGACGCAGCCGCGCTCGCCTGCGCCGTGTGCTGCTCTCAATCGAGGTGGGACTCACCGCCGTACTCCTCATCTCTGCTGGTCTGCTGCTGAAGAGCTACCGCGCGATGCGCGACTCCGGTCTGGGGTGCGCGACAGAGAATGTGCTCACCTTGAGCCTGAGCCAGCCGCGCGATGCGAAGACCGCCCCGCAGCTTGCCGCGTTCTATCGGGTGTTGCTGGAGCGCGTGCGTCAGATTCCCGGCGTAACAGCCGCTGCTGCCGCGACCGGTCTTCCGGGACAGGGGCACAGTCGCGACGACACCTACGCCATCCGAGAGCATCCGCCACTGCCCAAAGGAGAGGTGCTGGACGCGACGACATATTTCGTCGATCCCGGGTACTTCCGGGCAATGCAGATACCGCTCATTGGCGGCCGTAGCTTCACCGAGGACGAACGTCTGGAGCGCGCCAACAAGGTAGTGATCAGCGAGTCCCTGGCGCGGCAGAACTTCAAGGGGGAAGATCCCATCGGCAAACACATCGTTGCGTATATCTTCAGTCCCGAGCCCACGACGTTTGAGATTGTCGGGGTTGCTGCCGATACGCGCGAGTTGCCCGCCGTTGATTCTCGTCCTGTCTTTTATTTCCCACTGCTTTCCGGTACGGAGAACTCCATCTATCTTGCCGTCCGCACCGCAGGTGACCCCGCCGCCATGGCCCAGCCGGTCAAGCGCACCATTGCGTCGATCGACAGCAACCTGCCCGTAGCCGACGTAATGACGATGGACGAGATCATCGGCGAGGCGGCGGTCGACACCAGCTTTGAAGCCACGCTGCTCGCCGCCTTCGCAGCTCTGTCGCTGATACTCGCCGCAGTCGGGCTCTTCGGCGTTCTGTCGTTCCTGGTCACGCAGCGCACGACCGAGATTGGCGTCCGCATCGCGCTCGGCGCGGGCCGCGGAGAAGTCCTGCGACTGATGTTATTCGACGGCCTGCGCCCTGCTCTCGTCGGACTCATCCTCGGTCTGGCCGGAGCCGCGGCCGCCACGCAACTCATCAAATCGCTTCTCGTAAACACACGGCCGCTTGATCTTGCGGTCTACATCGTCGTCAGCGTCGTGCTGCTCGGCGTCGCGGCGCTCGCGTGCCTCCTGCCCGCGTGGAGCGCCTCCCGCCTCGATCCAATGCAGGCACTGCGTACCGAATAGTGTCTTCCACAAAGTGTGGCTCGACGATTCTGCGCGGTGGTGTACCCTCGCGCCTGAACCGTTTCTCCTGCTCGGGTAGAGTGGCAGCAGAAACGGCCGCGCAGCCTTTCCGTTAAGAAATGCTGCATGAGGCGAATCTGCGTGCCTGCGCCTCATCGAAACAATGCCTGCTGCTAATGTCCGGATAAGGCCAATCCGGACACTACTCGATTTTGGGGTTATCTCCGGATCGGCGACCAACCGACCCAACCTTGATTTTGCTCACGCCTGCTAAGCTTTCGGTCGAGTGTTTCTCATCATGCGAAGAGCCTTGGTGTGGGTGATCATTTCCGTCGCGATCGTGATTGTTTTTCTCGGTTATTGGGTATGGCGAAGGTTGAACGATGTGGCCACCTTGGAACCGGGTGTCGTCCCGCTCCAACTGCCGTCGGGAGCAACTGCGTATCTGCATCGTCAGGCTTATTCGGGCAAGCCCGCCGAAGTCTACATCTCAGCAAACGGGGACCTCTGTGCACATTATGACGAAGTGCACGATTACAAGTTGCCGCGAGCCATACACGGCGGAGCTGAATCCCCATTGCTGATTTCCTATCAGCGCAACACGATCATTTTGCATGGTCCGAAGCAGCTTCAGCGGCCAGAGCACGCCCCACCGAATTCCTTCAATGTAATGTACGAAGAACTGACTCCCCAAGCGTACTCAGCCTACGCGGGATCGAATCTGCAGTCCGCAAAGCTTCCCGAAGGCTGGGTGCGAGTTGAGGTCCCATTCGGCCACAATACTTGCGCCCTGTGATAGCAGAATCGGGCTATCTGTTGTTGTTATAGTCGAGCCACCGGCCACCCGCAAACTATTCGGTTTTTGGGTAGGGGAAGTGTGGCGGACGATCCCACCGGAACTCAAGAAACTGGAAGCTAATTCGGTCGAAGACTCGCCCTGCTCGCGCCGTTGAGGCGCGGGCTGCGGAAGATCTGCACGCGAAGGCGGAGTTTGTCGGGTCAGGGTAGTTAACTTTTGCGTTCCCCTTGACATTCGACCTGGCCAAGGCTAGGCTCAGGTCGAATGTCGACTAAAGAGGCTGACGACCAACTCGGGCTTTTGCAAGGCACGCTCGACCTCCTGATCTTGCAGACGGTTGCGCTGGGGCCGGTGCATGGGCACGCTATTGCAAAGTCCATCGAGTTCAGATCGCAAGAGGTGCTGCAGGTAGGGCACGGCTCTCTTTATCCTGCGCTGCAGCGGCTGATCAAGCATGGGCTCATCGCGGGCGAGGACGGTACATCGGAGAACAATCGCAAGGCCCGGTTCTACCGGCTCACGGCAAAAGGCCGGAGAAAGCTCTTTGCCGAGACTTCGAAGTGGCAACGGCTCTCTGAAGCAGTCGGACGCATTCTTATGCCGCTTGCGGAAGAAAACAAGTAACCCAGCAGCGACAAGGATGGGGCTGCCTGTATGACCTGGTGGAAGAGCCGCGACGAGCGATTGAAAGACGAAATTCGGGCACACATCGACTTCGAGATACAGGAGAATATCGACGCCGGAATGTCCCCCGATGAAGCGCGTCACGCCGCGATGAGGAAGTTCGGGAACGTTCTGCTCGCGAGGGACCGATCCCGCGAGATCTGGGGATGGCTGTGGACAGAGCGGCTGTGGCAGGACATCCGTTACGCTCTGCGCGGTCTGAGCAGGAATCCCGGCTTCTCCGCGGTCGCCATCCTGTCACTGGCACTGGGCATCGGCGCGACCACCTCGATGTTCTCGCTCATCTACGCCGTATTGCTCCATCCCGTGCCCTACGCCGATTGGCAGCGTCTCACCTACCCTATATATCTCAATGACGATCAACCAACCTCACCTGAGCGTTGGTTCAGTGTTACCTGGTCGCAGTATCAGCAACTCCTGAAGGCCAGCAGCGTGCAGGATGCGGTCGGCGATGATGACACTACTTCCGAAATCACCGGCCAGGATATTCCTGAAGAAGTCACCCTCACCTACATCACTGAGAATGTCGGTAGTTTCTTACGTGTTCCCGCCCTGCTCGGTCGCAATATCCAGCCGTCTGACTCTGAAGCTGTCCATCAGCAGGCAATGGTCGTGCTCAGCTACGACTTCTGGATGCGCCACTACA
>DASYBN010000277.1:0-5598 GCA_036500785.1 Acidobacteriaceae bacterium | reverse complement strand
CACCAACCCCACCTGCAGCGTCGCAACCAATCGCGACACCAGATTGGGCATGCGTCGCGAGTCCGTCTCCGTCACAATTGGCGCAGCCTCCAGGAACCGCCTTCCCGCGTCTGTCTCCATGTAGCCCAACAGCTCCTGGTTGGTCGCAAACCGGTCGATCAGCTTTCCATGCACCTCGCTCTGGAGAGTGAAGACCTTGGTCCATCGGCGACTCTCCGCCAGCGTCCGGATGATCCACGCAAGCGCAAATAACAGCACGATCATGACAATCATCGGCGCCACGTTGTTCATCACTCGATCCAGTCCGTCGCTGTTCGGGTCCCGAGCCGGCTGAAAACCGTCCTTGGGCTGCAGGATTTCATACCGCTCCTGCTGCGGTGTTCTCAACTCCGAGAACAGCCAGAACGAAGGATTTCGCCCGATCTCGGGATGCTGCTGAAGAAACGCAGCCAGCTCCGGATTGCTGCGGGCAACATACTGCTGGTCAGCCAGTAGTGACGGATCGCTCGACAGGACGTCAGCAAGCGTCGGCGTCACACGCAACAGATGCATCAATTGCTGCTGCGTTCCGCCCAGGTCCTGCGGCGACGCAGGCGCAGCGGCGGTCTGCCCGACCCCCTGCGCTGGCGTCTGCGCCTCCACCACGCCCGGCAAAGCCATCGCGACCACGAGGGCCGCAACCACCCTCAACCCCAAAGTTTTCCGCGCCATTGAATCTCTCCTCAGCTGTCCGTTGTTCTGTCCTCCATAACGGACCTCCGCTGACTCGGTTAACATCAGGGTCATGCTCCGCACGAACATCCCCGGCACCTCGCCCTACGAGCCCATCGTCGGCTTCTCGCGCGCCGTGCGCGTTGGCAATGTCATCCACGTCGCCGGCACAGCGCCCGTTGGAGCGGAGGACCTATCGGCATACGAGCAGGCCCGCACCGTGTTGGACCTGATCGGCAAGGCCCTGGCCCAGGCCGGTGCATCGTTTGAGTACGTCGTCCGCACTCGCATGTACATCACCCACACTGAAGATTGGGAGCAGATCGGCCGCGCGCACGGCGAAATCTTTGCCGATATCCGGCCAGCCGCAACCATGGTCACAGTCAAGGAGCTCCTCAACCCGAAATGGCGCGTTGAGATCGAAGCCGACGCTGTCCTACCCTGAACGATCCTTATCCACTGCAAGCCCTGCGCGCGTCGTATATCCTTCTCGCAAATGCCGAAACTTTCCATCCGTGACCTCGATCTCGCCGACAAGCGTGTCTTTATCCGTGTCGACTTCAACGTGCCGCTCTCCAAAGAGGGCACGATCACCGACGACACACGGATCCGCGAGACGATCCCTACCATCGAGTACGCGCTGCGCCGGAAGGCCAAAGTGATCCTCGCCGCGCACCTCGGCCGCCCCAAAGGCAAGCGCGTGGACACCATGAGCCTTCGTCCGGTCGTCGATCGCCTGCGCGCTCTGCTCGAGAAGGTCGTCTCGGACGGCGAGAACGTCGCCTTCGCTCCGGATTGCGTCGGTCCCATCGCGCGTGAGATGGCGGGCAATCTCGAATCGGGGCAGACACTGCTGCTCGAGAATCTGCGCTTTCACGCTGCGGAAGAGGCGAACGATCCGGCGTTCGCCAAGCAGCTCGCCGAGCTCTGTGACGTCTACGTCGACGATGCCTTCGGCGCCGCGCATCGAGCCCACGCGTCCACGGAGGGCATCACGCACCTCGTGAAACAGAAGGGCGGACAATGCGCCGCAGGCCTACTGATGGAGAAGGAGCTGACGTATCTCAGCAAGGCCGTCAGTGACCCTAACCGTCCGTTCATCGCGATCATCGGCGGCGCCAAGGTCTCGGACAAGATCGAGGTCATCAACGCGCTGCTCGATAAGGTCGATGCGCTGCTCATCGGCGGAGCGATGGCCTACACCTTTCTCAATGCAAAAGGCCAGACCACAGGAAAGTCGCTCACAGAACTCGACAAGATTGAGATCGCCCGAGCCGCTATTCAAAAGGCCGAGCAGCGCGGCGTGAAGTTCCTCCTGCCGGTTGACCATTGCCTCGCCGACAAGTTCGCCGCCGACGCGAAAATTACCCTCTTCTCAGGGGATGGCCCATTTCCTGAGAACCTTATGGCCCTCGATATCGGTCCGGAAACCGTCAAGCTCTTCTCCGCAGAGATCGCCGACGCCGCGACGATCGTCTGGAACGGCCCCATGGGCGTCGCCGAACTGACTCCGTTCGCAAAGGGCACCAACGCCATTGCACGCGCGATCGCGAAGAACGAGGACTGCATCTCGATTGTAGGCGGCGGTGACTCTGTTGCTGCGGTCAACAACTCTGGAGTAGCCGATAAGATCACCCATATTTCCACGGGCGGCGGAGCCTCGCTCGAGTTCCTCGAAGGCAAAACACTTCCCGGAATAGCTGCGCTCGACGACAAAAAGTAAGGGACGGCTGCGGAGCATGCAAATCCTATATGCAGCCCCGTTCCTTGTCTTAGCCGCAGTGAGCTTTTTCGTCTGTGCGTCAATACCGAAGTTCCGAACTCACGCACTCGTCGTTCCCGTGGGGTTCCTGACGTTCGGTGTAGGAGCGTTGATTACATTTTTCATCTTCTCCTTAATCGTGGAGAAGTTCGGCTATAAGGGTCCCGCGAACTGGTTCTATCTATTTCCCTACATCGTTGGCGGTCTCTTAGCTGCTGTTGTTTGCACGGCGATTTACAACGTGATCGTTGCAGTTCTCCCTCTATGGATCATCAGGATCGGGCTAATTATCGGAACCCTCTGTTCAGCCCTTGTATTAGGCTCAGTGATCAACATCGCAGCGGTCTCCCACTTGCATTCAGTAACTATCGGCTGGAGATGGGGCTTCATCGCCGTTATCGCTTGCTCTGCAACAGTGAGCACTGCCTCCCATGCGGAGCTTTTCAGGCCGCAGTCTTGCCTTCCTTGGTTGAGAACGCGTATCTCTCGAGCCTCGGCTGCCACATCATCGAATTGATGCATTCAAGTAGCGACAAAGCAAACGCTCTACTGCGCCGCCTGCTGTGCCTTGCGGATCAAGCGCATTGCTTCATTTGCTCCCTTTGTGCCGAGCAGCTGATACTTCTTGCCCTCTTGGTTGTGGTAGTTCACAAAGAACTGCTCCACCTCATCGATCCACTTCGCCGGCAGATCAGTCAGCTTCTTCACCTTCGCGTACTGGTGCGATACCTCCGAGACCACTACCAGCCGGTCGTTCCGCGTCTTTTTCTTGCCGTCAAGCTGTTGGCCCTCGATCACACCAATCAGTCGCCCCTTCACCGAAATCCCCGGATACGCGGGCTCATCCATCAGCAGCAGCACATCGATCGGATCCCCGTCCGCCGCCAGAGTCTGCGGCAAGAAACCGAAGTCATAGGGAAATGTCATGCCGGCCGGCAGCGTCTTCTTATGGGCAAAGATTCCCTGCTCGACATCAAAGCTGAACTTGTTGCGGCTGCCGGCCGGCGTCTCCACGATCACCTGCACCACATCGTCCTTCTCCACCGGTTTCAGCTTCACTGGATTGCGCAGCGACTTCATCCTTGGCTCCTCGGTCTATGGTATTTCAGCGTTCCGTTGTGATCCTGGCCTGTTGAAACCTGGCTCAGGTTCCATTCGTCACTCCGCTCATTCATGCAAGCGCAGACAGAACCGTTAGACGCATTTTCGCCCTCTGCGGGCCATCGCACACTCGGCGCAAAATCCTCTTCGGCCGGCGCCATTGCCGGGGTCTCTGTCGGTATCTCGGCCCTTGTCTTCCTCAATTACATCGAGCCACTTGCGTCGCCAAGGCACAACGCTGCCTACCATATGTGGCAGCCCGCTTCGGCGATCTTCATCCCTGTTCTCGTCAACGTTCTTGTGTTCTGCCTTGTCTGCTTCCTCGCGTTATGGCTCACGCGGGGTCGTGCAAACCGAGTCCTCTGGGCCGCAGTCCTCTGCTTCGGCCCCTGGATCGCGCTGAGAAATATTACCTCTCTTATCGGCGATGCCATTCCCCACGGCGTCAGCGCGCTTGTCTTTGCGCTCTGTGCGGCCGTCTTTGTCGTGATTGCTGCAGGCACGAGTCCCGCAATCAGCCGCCTGTACAAGCGGCTACGTACTGGCGGAGAGGTCGTTCTTTCCTCGATTGGCCTATTTGGCGCCCTCTCAATTGCCCAGGTCGCGTGGGCGGGCCTTCAGGCAAAACACCTCAACGACCAGCACGTGGGCGCGCCCGCGCCGGTCGCTCAGGCACTCCCGCGGCAGCGCGTCATCTGGCTCATCTTCGACGAGCTCGCGTACCGCCAGCTTTACGGACACCGCTTACCCGGGCTGTATCTTCCGGCATTCGACCAGCTGCGCTCCGAGTCCACCGTATTCAGCGACGTGCAACCCGCCGGCATCGCGACCGATAAGGTTGTGCCCTCGCTGATGACCGGAGATCGCGTCACCGATATACGCTCTTCCGCCGCCGGTCAGCTCTCCTTGCACACCCCTGCAGGGTGGGAACCCTTCGAACAATACAACTCCGTTTTCTCTGACGCGGACTCCGCCGGATATCGCTCGGCTGTTGTGGGCTGGTTCAACCCGTACTGTCGCATACTCTCCGCCGTCGTCTCTTCCTGCTTCTGGATCGGTCCTTCGAGCCTGGACGACCTTTTCCCTGGGCAGACCATTGGCGCGAACATCATTCATCCACTGATTCGCGTGGCTAAGAAGATTCTGCCTTTCCTGCACTCCACCCTAGGTCCCACGCCGGACGAGCTCGATGAAGGCAACCTCCACATCCGCGACTTCCAGGTGCTCGATCGTGCCGCCGATGCAGCCTTGGCCGATCCCCGCAATACATTCTTGCTCATCCACATGCCCGTGCCGCATCCCATCGGCATCTGGGACCGCCATACGCATCAGTTCGCTGTCGGGCGCTCCTGCTACGTCGACAATCTGGCGCTCGCCGACGAGTACCTTGCGCACGTCCGGCATCTCCTGAAGGGCAGCCATCAGTGGGACAGCTCCACGATCGTAATCATGGGCGACCACTCATGGCGCACGCGGCTTCTGTGGTTGAAGGTCCATGCCTGGAGCCCGGACGATCAGCAGGCCAGCGACGGCGGCCAGTACGATCCGCGTCCCGCCTACCTGGTCAAGCTGCCCAATGAGCATACTTACCTTGACCTCAATGAGCCCTACTCCGCCGTTAGAACGCGAGCACTGCTGGACAACCTTCTGCTCGCGCGCTTCTCGACTCCGGGGCAGCTCAAAGAATGGGTCGATCACCAGTCCGCAGGCCCGCATAACACCGCTCACTGATCCTCTGTCTTCGATCTGGCCAGCTAACCCCAGGGAAGAACGCTGCGCCGCAGACTGGTAAAATGAAGGCTATGCCTTCTATCCAGCGACGCCAGGCCGTCACCGTCAACATCGGCGGCATCCGCGTCGGGTCCGACGCCCCCGTCGTCGTCCAGTCGATGACTAACACCGACACCGCCGACGTCGAATCCACCGTCCAGCAGGTCGCCTCCCTCGCCCGTGCCGGCTCCGAGCTCGTCCGCATCACCGTCAACAACGATGACGCCGCCAAAGCCGTGCCCTACATCGTCGAA
>DASYBN010000276.1:0-5215 GCA_036500785.1 Acidobacteriaceae bacterium | reverse complement strand
CCTGCTCCGCGGCAGCTACGGCCCGTATCGCGCCAACAACGATCTGCTCTTCTACGCGCTGAAGCTGCGCGTCGATCCTGATACAAAGAGCATCAAGGGCTCCAACACCATCCGGTTCCGCATGCTCCAGGACGGCACGCGCATCGAGCTTGAGCTGACTCCTGAGCTGAACATTGACAACATCACGTTCAACAACCAGCCGCTGCATTACGAGCGCGTCGCTGACACCCGCACGCTCTATCTCGACTTTCCTGCCACTCTGCACAAGGGCAAGACCTACGAAGTAGTCTTCGCCTACTCCGGGCGTCCGGTCACGCAAGGCCGGTTCGGCTGCTTCTCCTTCGACAAAGATAAGGAAGGCAAGCCATGGATCACCACGGCATGTGAAGAAGAGGGCGCGAGTACTTGGTGGCCAAATAAAGACCAATGGCGTGACGAGCCGCAGGACGGCATGGAGATCGACATCGCAGTCCCCAACGGTCTCATGGACGTCTCCAACGGCCGCTTCGAAAGCTCAAAAGATCTCGGCGACGGCTACACCGAGTGGCGCTGGCACGTGCACTATCCCATCAACAACTACGACGTCGCGCTGAACATCGGCGAGTACCAGCACTTCACGCTTCCACCCCACGGCAAGACCACGCTCGACTTCTACGCGCTTCCGGAAGACCTGGACAAAGCGAAAGCCCAGTTCGCGCAGGTCCCGACGATGCTCGACGCCTATGAGCACTACCTCGGCGAGTATCCCTTCGACAAGGACGGCTACAAGCTCATCGAAGTGCCCTACGCCGGCATGGAACACCAGACCGCCGTCGCCTACGGCAACCACTTCGAGAACGGCTACTACGGCCGAGACTGGACCGGCGTCGGCATCAGCCTGAAGTTTGACTTCATCATCATTCACGAGAGCGGCCACGAGTGGTTCGGCAACGCCATCACCGCACAGGACCGCTCCGACATGTGGATCCACGAGGGCTGGACGACCTACATGGAAAGCATGTACGTCGAGTTCCGTTGGGGCAAGGACGACGCCATCAAGTACATCCACGGCCTCAAGCCCAAAGTGCACAACGAGCGCCCCATCATCCCGCCGCGCAACACCAACGCCGAGCCGCCGCAGGACCAGTACTTCAAAGCCGCGCTCATGATCAACACGCTCCGCAGCATCATCAACGACGACACCAAGTGGTGGGCCGACGTTCACGACTTCTATCAGCACTTCAAATATCAGACCATCATGACCGAGGACGTCGTGCGCTGGTGGAATGAACGTACCGGCCTCAATCTCACGCCGTTCTTTGACGAGTACCTCCGCCACGCCGCCATGCCCGTGCTCGAACTCCGCTTCGATCCCGAGAAGCACACCATGAGCTATCGCTGGAAGGCCGATGAACCCGGCTTCGCAATTCCCATCAACGTTGGCGACCCCGCACACTGGTCGCGCATCACGCCCAACACCACAACGTGGCAGACCATGCCCTGGAACGGCACCGCCGACGAGTTCCACGTCGACACCGATCACTTCTACGTCGACGTCAGCCACACCGACGTCGTGCTCTCCGCCCTACTCAACTCCGGGCCCGCACGATGAGCCGTCTTCTCGCGCTCGCGCTGCTTCTTCCGCTCACCGGCTGCGGCTACCACCAGGTCGGCTCGGCGACGCACATCCCCGCGAACGTCCGCACCGTCGCCGTGCCGATCTTCCAATCGAAGGTGCAGGCCTACAACACCGAGACGACCTTCACCGAGGCCGTCGTACGCGAGCTCAACACCCGCACACGCTATCGCGTCCTGACCGGCGTGAACGCCAGCACGAGCGCGACTGCTCAGTCCGCCGATGCAACCCTGCGCGGCACCATCCTCACGCAAGCCGTCACGCCGCTCACCTACGACGCGTCCAGCGGCCAGACCTCGAGCTATCTCGTCACCATCACCGCCGACGTCGCACTCATCGGCCATGACGGCACCGTGCTCTACCGCAACCGGGCCTTCGCCTGGCGCGAGCAGTACCAGTCCACGCAAGACCTCTCCGGCTTCGTTCAGGAAGATTCCGCCGCGGTCCGGCGCATGGCCCGCGACTTCGCCCAGGCGCTCGTCAGCGACATGATGGAGTCCTTCCGATGAACTCTCCTTCGCCCACACTGCGCAGCTTCGCATCCGTGGACCGCTTCCTCGCCGAAGCCACTTCCAACAACCCCCGCCCCGGATACGTTCTCCTCGGCGACGACGCCTTTCTCCTCCAGCGCGCGCGTCGCGGCATCCTTAGCGCGCTCGTGCCCGCCGATCTCCGCGACTTCTGCCTGCACGATCTCGATCTCACCGACACTTCAATCTTCGAGGCCCTCGACCTCGCGCAGACGCCCTCGCTCATGGCGCCGTTCCAGGTCCTGTTCATCCGCAACATCAAGACTCTCTACGGCCGCGGCCAGAAGAAGGAAGAGTTCGCCGCCATCGACGACTACTTTCGCCGCCCGAACCCGCAAGCCCTCCTCATCTTCATCGCCGACCACATCCGTTTGCCGCAAGACCTCCGCACCATGGACATGACAGACAAAGAGCGCGCCGAAAAAATCCGCGAGACGCTGGGCGACGTCTGCGGCATCGTCGAGCTGCAGCGCGTCAGCGACGACGACGCCATCGCCTGGGCCATCCGCGAGGCCGAATCGCAGCACATCCGCCTCACCGACGACGCCGCCCGAGAACTCGTCGACGCGCTCGGCGCCGAGATGCTCACGCTCGCCAGCGAGCTCTCCAAGCTCATCCTGTACGCCCAATCGCAGAACTCGCAAACCATCGAGCTCGCCGACGTCGAGACGATGGTCTCCTCCGCCAAGCAGCGCAGCCTGTACGAGCTCACCGACGCGATCAGCCTCAAGGACGCACCGCGCGCGCTTGCTCTTCTGCAGGGCCTGCTCAACTCCAGCGAGTCCGGTGAAGACGCCGCGATTGGCCACATCTTCACGCTCGCCAAAACCTTTCGCCAGATGCTCGTGCTCAACGAAAAGCAGGTACGCGATCAGCGCGCGATCTGGCAGGTCCTCTGGCCGGGATTCCGCGTCGCCCCGTTCGCCGCCGATGCGCTCATCGCGCAGGCACGCCGCTATCGCGACCGCACGGAGCTCACCCGCGGCATCGAACTCATCGCGCGCGCCGACGCGGAGCTCCGCTCTTCGCCCGCCGACAAGCGTCTCGTTCTCGAGCGGCTCGTGCTGCGGCTCGCATCCCGCCAGCCTGCAGTCGCCGATCAGCTTGTCGGGGCCTGAGCTCGAGCTCTGACTACTGCGGCTGCTCGCGCCTTTTTCCGACCGGAATATCAGCTCCCGCATCGGACGGCAGATAATTCGGATCGGTCGTGATCTTCGAGTCGGGCAGCGTCACCGAAACGCCCGCGAGTGTCACAAACGTGCGGCCAGATCTCTTGATCGAAACGACAATGTTGTGAAATCCCATTCCCATTTGCTGCGGACGTGGGAATTCGACGACGTACCTGTTCCTCAACAGAGCAACCCATTTCTCAAGTCGCTTCTCAAGATCACGATCGTCCGCATCGATCACCATTCCCCCCGTCGACTCGCACAAGCTGTGAAACGGGTCGCCTCGGTCGATGCTCCAGGGCGTCATCAGATTGACGAAGCCGTCGTTCATTCCGAAGATAGCCGCGCCTTGACCACCGGCATAATCGTGCAGCTCTCGCCATCCTGTCACGCTTCCGGAATCTGCTCCATCAGAGACCACCAGCATCACTCGGCGGCCCGGGCTATCGCTCATCCCCTTCAATACCGCCACCATCGCGCCCCAGAGGAACACCTTCTTCTGGCACGTGCCGCCATTCGCCGGCTTATCGAGCTGCGGTGCATGCAGCGCAGTTTCGATTGCACTCTTAACGCGCGCCGGACGCGCCGGCTCCTGGTCCGCCGTGCGGATGAGATTGCACTTCAGCGCATACACCGTCACCTGATCCTGTTCGTGCAGCGAAACCTCAGCCATCCTTGCCGCGGCATCTGCGAAGCCCGCGATCAGGTGCCGCTGATCGCCCGTCAGGTCCAGGAGAATCGATATTGACAGCGGATCGTCGCCCTCCATTCGCACATGCGTCGGCGTGAATTTCTTGCCTCCATCGAGACTCACTAGAAAGCGGTCGAACTGGATCGGCGGCAGCGGCTCGAGCTCGCTATCGAGCACCAGCGTGGGGACCTGCACCAGGTTCGCGTACACCTTCAGCGTGTACACCGGCGTTTCCTTCTGTTGCGCACGGCAGCAGAGGCTCAGCAGGAGCAGACTAGCCCATCCGCAGGCGCGCAGCATAGCCTTCGCGATGGGTCCCGATCGCAGCATCGATGGCATTATCTCAGAAGCTCTTCTCGCGAAACAGCTACAATCCCCCCAAGACAACGTATCCAGACAACCTATCCAGACAACGCATCCGCAGAGGAGATCAGAATGGCGCTTGCTCGCACGAGCCAGGCAATTGCAGCAGCTTTGTTTGTCACGGCAACGCTCGGCATCGGATTCGCACAGACCGCAACGCCTTCGCCTCAACCCTCCGTGCAGGACCAGCGCCGCGAGCTCGAACAGTTCGAGCGCACGCACTACACCAAGCATGAGTTCCGCGTCGCGATGCGCGACGGCGTCCATCTCCACACCGTCGTGTATACGCCGATCGCCGAGAAATTCACCGATCGCGGACCGTATCCATTCCTGATGTCGCGCACGCCCTACAGCTGCGGCAACTACGGCAACAGCATCATCCAGCCGCACGTCACGGCCAATCTCAACCTCATCCATGATGGCTACATCCTGGTCTGCCAGGACGTGCGTGGCCGCTGGAACAGCGAGGGCGCGTGGTTGGAGATGACACCATCGAAAGACGGCCGCGGCATCGACGAGTCCACCGACATGTCCGACACCGTCGACTGGTTGCTCAAGAACGTTGCTCACAACAACGGCAAGGTCGGCATCCTCGGCATCAGCTATCCCGGCTTCTATACGGCAGCCAGCATCGTCGACGGCAATCCCGCGATTAAGGCTGCCAGTCCGCAGGCGCCGATCATGGACCTCTGGATGGGCGACGACTCGTATCACGGCGGCGCGTTCATGCTCGACGCCAACCACTCCTTCTACGCGCCGTTCTTCGCTCCACAGAAGAACCCGCTCACCAAAGAGCCCAAGCCCGCGTTCGACTTTCCGACGAAGGACATGTACGCGTACTACCTGA
>DASYBN010000275.1:0-11668 GCA_036500785.1 Acidobacteriaceae bacterium | reverse complement strand
CCGCCGTAGGTGTCGACGATGATCTTGCGGCCGGTGAGGCCGGTGTCGCCCATCGGTCCGCCGATGACGAAGCGGCCGGTCGGGTTGATGTGGTACTTGGTGTTCTTGTCGAGCAGCTCGGCAGGAATCACAGCCTTGATCACCTGCTCGAGGATCTCCTTGCGCAGCTGCTCGTTGGTTACGTCCTCCGAGTGCTGCGTCGAGATGACGACTGCATCCACGCGCACGGGGCGGTAGTTTGCGTCGTACTCGACCGTAACCTGGCTCTTGCCGTCGGGGCGCAGGTACGGCAGCTTGCCATTCTTGCGAACTTCGGTCAGTTTCTCGGCCAGGCGGTGCGCCAGCGAGATGGGCGTCGGCATCAGCTCCGGCGTCTCGTTGGTGGCGTAGCCGAACATCATGCCCTGGTCGCCGGCGCCGCCGGTATCCACGCCCTGCGCGATGTCCGGGCTCTGGCGGTTGATGGTCGAGATGACGCCGCAGGTGTTGCAATCGAAGCCCTTCAGCGCATCGTCATAGCCGATCCCGCGAACCGTCTCGCGCACCAGCGTCTGAAAATCGACGTAAGCCTGAGTTGTAATCTCGCCCGCGACAACGACGAGCCCGGTGCAGGTCAGCGTCTCACACGCCACGCGGCTCAGCGGATCCTGCTCGAGGCAGGCATCGAGAATCGCGTCGGAGATCTGATCGGCAATCTTGTCCGGATGACCTTCGGTCACGGACTCGGAGGTAAACAAAAAACGGTCGGTTGTATTCGCCAAAGCGAAGAACTCCTGAATGAGATAGCCGGACCTTCTTTTGGCAAGAAAAGGTGCTGTTGGGAGCCAGCCTGTTCTGTTTGCGCCAAAGAACCCGACGACCGGTTTGCTTCGCCGCACACGCACTGCGCCTCAAACTTCGAGAACAGGCAGACTTGGCAGGCTCCGGTCGCTCTACAGCCGATGGGAATCGATCTGCGGAACCTCTTTATTCTACTCTGTGATCCGTCGCCTCGCCTGTTGAGTGCACTTTTCGGCAGATTCCCGCATCGAGTGGGGTTCTGCCGCACTGAACGGCTGCAGCGTCGTTCCGGCAAAAATGGCGCCCGCCGAAGCGGACGCCCTGAAGGAGACTTTAACAACGGTTAGAAGTCGAGCCGGCCTGCGATCTGCAACTGACGAGCGTCGCGATAGCCCGTGATCTCCCCAAAGGTGACGGACGTAGCAGACGTTCCGATCGACTGAACGTTCGTGTGGTTGGCCACATTGAACGCTTCGCCGCGCAGTTGGAAGGTCAGCCGGTTGTAGATGCGGAAGTTGCGGAAGATACCGAGGTCGGCGACCTGATACCCGGGACCGTTGATGGTTCCGCGCTTCGCATTGCCTGGATTCAGGCTGGCGGGATCCTGGGCCTGGAACGCGCCGGTGTTGAAGTAGATTGTCGAGGCCTGCTCATACTTCTTATTGATGCGCAGAGGCACGCCGTAACCGTTGCTCGGGTCGGCAATCTGGTTGGGACGGAGGCTCACGCTGTTGTAGCTGCTCAGAATACCCAAGCCTGCGTTGTCGTTCAGCACGTTCTTGGTGTTGTCCGCAGGAGCACCGAACTGGGATCCATGCGTGTTCTGAATGGAAACGCCACCGCTGCCGCTGACCGTCAGAGGAAGACCGGAGTTTGCGGAGTAGATCGCCGAGATCTCCCATCCTCCGATGGCACGCCCGATGAGGCCACGCTGGTCGCGATACCAGGGCAGCTCCCAGACACCGTCCACGCTGAAGAGAAGTTTGCGGTCGTCGGATGCGCGACCATAATCCCCGTTGATGTTGTAGATGTTTTGGATAAAGCCGGAGTAGTCCGCCGGTGAGTTGGTGAGGTCGCGCGACCAGGTGAAGTTCGCGTCGATGTAGGTCTTGCCCGAGAGGTGCTTCGTTGTCTTCACCTGCAGACCGTTGTAGTTCGACGAGAAGATCGTGCGCATCGCGTTGATCGCGGCATAGCCCAGGTAAGGCTTGATCTGGTTGAGCACGTTGTCGCAGGCGGACGTGATAAAAGCCGGCCCGTTGTAGCCGGTGACCACGCAGCCCGTGTTCGCCGTTCTGGGATCGACGACGCCACGCCACGCGTTCGGCGCCGGTTGGTCGATGTTCACACCGCCAGCCAGATGCGTGCCGTGCGTTCCGAAGTAGCCGACGTCGAGGACCCACGTCGGCGAAAACTGCTGCTGCACGTCCATCGAGTACTGCTGGATGTACGGCGTCTGCAAGTGCAGCGGAACAGCCTGAGCGCCGATCGGTGTGACGGAAGGTGTGCTGGCCGTTGCGCCGCCGCCGGGATTGTCCAGCACTGCGTAGCTCTGCGAGTACGTGGAAAGCGCTGGAGGATTGCCCCAGTCCGTCGTTTCAAAGTAGCTGGTTTCGACCTGGTCGTACGCCCAGCCGTAGCCGCCACGGAACGCCGTCTTGCCGTTGCCGAAGACGTCGTATGCCCAGCCGAAGCGCGGCGCAAGATTGATCTTCTGCACCGAGTTTACGTACCTGCCATAGGGCGAAGCCTGGTTGTTGTTCTTCGAGCTGGGGTAGCCGAAGATGAGGCCGTTGATGTAGTTCGGGCCGACGTAGTCCGCGTCGGGATTCGGTGTGGTCGGCTGGCCGGCGCCGGATCCCGACTGTGTGCAGTTCACTGCGGTGAAGCAGATGAAGCCGTCGTTGTTAATCGTCGGCGCCTTCGACGCCGAGTAGGTGGCCGGGTCGAAGTTGTTGCCCAGACCCGCATAGTCGACATACGGTGTCAGGTAGCTGTATCGTGCGCCGAGATTCAGCGTCAGTCGCGGTGTCACCTTCCAGTTGTCCTGCGCGTAGACGTCGTAGATCCAGATGTTGACGTCAACGCTGTTGTTTGACGAGACCTGGGAGAAGCCATTGTTCACGTTGCCAGTCAGGAAGTTTGAGAAGGATATGCCTTCGGCAAGGGCCGCGGACGATGCAGAGACGCCAGTCGGAGGCGTAACGCACACGGAGCCGGGCGTGGTGCAGGACGAGTAGAGGACGTCGCTCGTGAAATTGAAGGTGCCTTGGTTTCCGCTGGTCGGGTTATTCTCCGTCTTCTGGTAGTGATCGATTGAAGCTCCGAAGATGAGAGTGTGATTGTGGAAGACCTTCGTGAGGTCGCCGAAGCCCTGGTGATTGATGCCGTGATCGCTGTACACAGCGCCGCCGCCGAGGGTCGAGAGTGTGCTGGGGGTGGTTCCGGTGCTGCCAAAGTTGAGCGTCGGGACCAGGTTCACGATATTCGGGTAGGGCATCGGGATCTTGATGTCCGGCGATGAAGAGGCGAGCAGACCGCCCTGCGGACGGTTGTAGATGGAGCCGTTGGAGTACGCGTACCCGACGTTCACCACCGTGGTGGGCGAGATTGTGTAGGTGCCCTTGGCCAAATGTTGCGTGCCGGGGTTGTTGGAAAGCGTGGCCGAAAGCCCGGGGATAGGCACCGACACGAATGTTCCGGAGCCGATGTACTCCGGAAACGTGTCGTGAATGTAGTGGTAGAAGATGCTCAGCTTGCTGCTGACCTGTTCATCGATGCGAACAACTGTGTCCAGGTTCGGGTAGCGGTTCGGAATGCGGCTCAGGATGGTGTGCGGATCGAGTCCGTGCGCGATGTCATACGATTCGTTCGGAACCGGAATGATGCTGTAGATGTCCTTCAGATAGGTCTGAGCCGCGGGCGAGATGCTCGCAATCTGAGTGCCCGACGCGGTGCAGACGCTGCTCGTTGCCGTGTTGGTGTAAGCGGTGCAGACGTTCACCGGGCCCTGCACCCATGCTCCGGACGAGTTCTGATACCACTCGTTGCTATAGTTGCCAGCGCGCTCCTCGGCGGTCGGCACTAGAGCCTGCGTCGCTGAGGAATACGTGATCTCACGCAACCAGTTCTCTGAAACGAAGAAGAACGTCTTGTTGTGGCCGTTGTAAACCTTCGGGATCCAGACCGGCCCTCCAATGGAGAAGCCGAAGTCGTTGTACCGGTAGGCAGACTTTTTCGTGTTGGTCTGGTCGTTGAGATACCCCGCGGCATCCAGGTAGTCGTTGCGGAAGTACTCATAAGCGCTGCCGTGGAGCGCGTTCGTGCCGGACTTGGTGACGACATCGACCTGGCCTGAGGCGTTGCGGCCGAACTCGGCGCTGTACAGGCCACGCAGGGTCTTGAATTGGGAGATGGCGTCGAGACTGGGATAGACGTACAGCGTCAGGTTGGCGCCGCGGTCCAGGTTGTCGGCGCCGTCGATCGTCCAGTTGTTCGATGTGCTGCGGCCGCCGTTGACGGAGTAGTTCACCGTATTCGACACGCCGCCGATCGCGACCGGGCCGCGCGGCGTCGAGTCGGTCGAGCCACCAAACGCAACGCCCGGCTGCAGCGTGATCAGCGATTGATAGTTGCGCGAGTTCAACGTGAGCTGGGTGATCTGGGTACCGTTTATCAGGCCGGACGAGGTTGCATTCTCCAGGTTGATCCGGTCAGTGCCTTCGCCGTTGACCGTGACCGTCTGGTTCTCGCTGCCTGGATGCAGGGAAGTGCTCACGGTCAACGCGTCAGCGACGTTCAGCGTGATGTTGGTGACGGACGCCGTCTGAAAGCCGGAGTCGGCGATCTCGACCTTGTAATGGCCGAGCGGCAGCGATGTGGCGGTGTAATACCCTTTGTCGTTGGTCATGACCGTCCGGACGACCGCATTACGGTCCGTGTTGATCAGCTTGACGCTCGCGCCCTTGATAAACGCACCGGTGGGATCCGTCACATTACCGCTGATACTGCCGGTGGTGGCATCCTGCGCCCCGGCGGCGATCAGCGCCGTCATTACCAGGGCCGTACAGAACGCCGTTGTGATCCTGCGTATATTTCGAGTCATTTGTTGCCTCCAAAAAGCTGCTGAACTGTCAAGTAACAGGCGTTGCTGGTTCGGGATAACGATTGTTGCGTCTGCCCTGAACGCGCATGGGGCTCGATTACCGGAACACCAGAGCAAATCCGTTCGAGTCATCCCGCGTGCCTTGCGCCGAAGCCGTGCGGAGCATTTGTTTCACGCGGTGTAAATTTTACGAGTTCCAGCCAGCATTATGCCGACACCCCCGGGCTGTCAAGCTCATTCTGCTCGGAGTTGCCAGGGTGACCCCCGGCGCGGCGAATTCTGCCCGAATACCAACAGTCGATGGGGCTTCCGCTCGGCCGGAGCGTCCGCGCCCGGAGGCGCCAGGGCGCACCGGCCGGGCGCCGGGAACAGCCTCAAGCCTGCTGCGGAGCGCCTGCCTTATAAAGCGGTACAAATGTTTCACGAACTCGTATACCTTGAGATGCCAAGGTCCAGCCGCTGGCTTTGAAGTAGCCTCACCTCGTTGCCGTGTGTGCCAGTCCGATCCACAGTCCTCTGTACGTCGCGAGGGATCCACTCGTATGTCGACCAAAAGAGAGCCGCATTTTCCCTCCAGCATGGTTGTGCAGCTGCAACAGCTTTCTGAAGCGCGCCGCGACATCATCCGCCCGGTGCTGGAGACGCCGCGCGAGTTCGTTCTCCTGAACGTGCGCGATATGGCGCGCCGCCTGGAGACCGGCCCCGCGACGGTCGTTCGCATCGTGCGGGCGCTGGGCTTCGACAGCTACCGGGATTTTCAGCACTATCTCCACTACCTGTCGGTCTCCAGTTCCACGATTCTCGACAGCATGCAGGCCGGCGGCAGCACGACGGAGACGTCGAAGGTCCTGCGAGGATCGCGCCGGCAGATTCAGCAGAACATCGAGTTCGTACTCGAGAGACTGGACCTGCACCAGGTGCAGAGCATTGCCGCGCGGATCGACCAGGCGGATCGAACGCTTCTGCTGGGCGGCGATATGGCCGCGCCGTTGGTCGACTATATGGAGTACCACCTGACGATCGCGGGGCTTTCGGTGGTTTCCGCCACGAGTCCGGGACGCGCCACGCATCTTGCGCGTTCGGCGGGGCAGAAGGACGTGGCCATCGGCATCAGCTTCCGGCGCGGCCTGCGCATGACCATTGAAGGCGTGCAGCGCGCGCGCGAAAACGGATCCTATTGTGTGGGCGTTACCGATTCACCGTTGTCGCCGCTGGCGCGCTTCGCGAACGAGCTCGTGATTGTGCCGATTCACAGCCTGTCGTTCGCGGCGAGTTATGTTGCGCCGGTCGCCCTGATCGACCTGATCACGGCAGGTGTCGGCAGTCTGCGGCGCAAGCAGGTTGTCGATCGCCTGCGCGAGGCCGACTTCGAGCAGAAGCACGGCTACCGGTGGTATCAGACCGAGTCGTAGCTGGGGACGTGCGTGACGGCAGAGAGTCTGCTGCTGCTGGCTGGAGCGGCGTTCGGTTGTGCGATCAGCCGCGGCCGCACGGTGAAGTGCCAGGCCACCCAGGCCAGAGCGATCAGGCCGGCAAGCATCAGCAGAACGCCAAACCAGCGGCGCTCCTGGGGTGCGCTGCGGATCCGGTGCTGGCGGACGCTCTCGGCAAAGGCCGCCCAGTCGGGTTCTGTGCTGGTGTTCAGGCCGCTGGTCGCAAACCGCTCCATCCACTCCCGTTGTTCGAGGCCGATGGCGTCGCAGTAGCTGCGCAGGATGCCCTTGTTGAATACGCCTCCGGGAAGATCCGTGCTGCGCTCATCTTCGAGCGCACGCAGATATCGGATCGAAACCCGTGTGCTTGCGGCGATGGCCTCCAGCTCCATGCCGCGCTTGACCCGCTGCTGTTGAAGATCTCTTCCGAACCCCACACGCATCTCCGCTTTCGGACCGAGCCTGAAGACCCGGCCGGATTCCCGCGAGACCCTGGGTCTAGCGCTGCTGGAGCTATCGGGGAAGCTTCAACAGGAGCACCGTCTGTCCGGGAATCGTCTTTGTTTCCACCGGATGAAGCTGCTGGTTCACCTCGGTGAGACTGCCGGGAAGGTGTTCGCCGTCCAGAATTGCATGACTTGCGTGTAGGTCCAATGCCTCGTTCGTGATCGCACCTAACCCGTTAGCGGGCATGGGAATTGCCCGGAAGCCGGTTGTGACCGAAAACTGGACCGGATCGGGCGTCATGATGAGGGCCGGGGTGCCGTCTGCGTCCGGCCGCGCTCCCATCGCAGCCAACGCCGTGGCCTGGGCACGGTCCGCATCGCCGATGGCGTTCATCGGCTCGATCGATCGGCGGTCGTCCATGATGCCGCTTACCAGGTAAACCGCAACGACCGTCGCGGTAACAACCGAGGCCAGCCGCCGTGTTCTGGCGAGCCGCAGAATTGCAACTACGACGGCAACCGAGGTCACCGGCAGCAGCGCCGTCGAGCTGCGGAGCGCCGAAAAGACCCCGACCGCCGGCAGAATGAAGCCATAGACCACCAGTACCGTTGCACCGAAGGCGATCGGGCCGGCCAGCTCGGGGAGTTGTGTCTCTGGTGCGATCTCTGGCTGTCTCCGACTCACGCCGAGTGTTGGCAGAAACACCAGCGCTGGATACCCAAGCACGAGGGCCAGCACGCGGTACACGATCAAGGCGGAGGCGCTCACCCGCATGGCGGCCAGGTGAGTGACGCCGCGAGCGAGCATTGTCTGCAGGCTGACCGGCGCGCCGTATTTGCTGAAGTCGCTGAGATCGTCGAGGTACAGCGCCTGCCCGGCACCCTTGGGAAACGGCGTTCCGAGCACGTGCCAGTACAGCAGATGCATGGGCACCATCGCGAGCAGAAAGCCCGCAATCATGAGCGCAACGTAAACCGCGGAGCCTCCAAATGCCGGCCGAGTCCCGTCACCCGGCTGTTTGGCCGCTCTCCACCGCAACGCGAGCACCATGATGAGCGGCACCAGCAGCAGCCCGGCATCGTTGCGGATCGTGTAGGCGGCGCTCGCGCAGGCGAGTGCGATCACGTCCTGCCAAAGCCCCTGTCGGCGGACAGTGAAGAGCGCGAGAAACCAGGCGATCGCAGCGGCATAGAACAGCGTTGGGTCGGGTGTAAGCGAGCCCACCCATCCGGCCGAAAGCACCAGGCACAGCGAGTAGGCGGCGAGAGCGATTCTCGCGTTGCCGGTCGTGCGCATGGCGATGAACCACGCCGCCAGCGCCCAAACGACTCCGGCCAACGCGGCGATCACCAGGCTGCCGTGCAGCGTCACCCCGCCGAACGGCTTGAGCAAATAGAACAGCAGGGAGACGCCCGGCCGCCAGTATTCGAGGCCGGTGTTGGGAACGGCCAGATGATTCAGTTGCAGGTCAAAGAGGAATGGAACTCGAAACGCATGATGCTGCGCGAGACCCTGCGCTACACCGAGGGCAAAGCAGGAGTCGGGCGTGCCGCAGAAGGTGACCTTGCGCGCCATCCACAAACGCACGGCCAGGACGAACACTGTGAATGCAGCCGCGGCGAATTTCTCCCGACCTTGCAGTCTCATGCGTTAGTCCCACCGTAGCCTGCGATCACGCAGGTCCTCTCAATAGAACACTGCGCGGCCGGGCGATCCGCCGCAGCGCCAGATCCACGGTCAGCGGACTCAACGCCAGTGCAAACGGGATATAGATGCGAAGCTCGTCCACCTTGCCCATGACGATCCAGAGCAGAAGATACAGGATGCTTCCGATGACCAGACCCGTATCCGCTTCCTCGGCGGTTGGATCACGGCGAGTGCGCCAGTACTGCACGAACGTCCACACAACAGGCACCATGAAGCAAAGGAATGGGGGAAACGTGAGGGGCTGCCGCAGATCATACCGAACCATGATGATCGGAATCGAGCCGTAGCTCGCGTGCGGGTATTTCACGTGCATGATGTAAAGCTGTGTCGCGCCAGCCACGATGCAGCAGGCAGCGCTCGCGACGAGCTTCCAGCTTCTGTACTGCACGCGCCTCGGTCCACGCGGGAGGCAATACGCCAGGAACATTCCGGCATTCAAAGCCAGCGGAACGTCCGCGCGTATCCACGCCTGCAGCGCTGACGCGGCGATGAGGCCTGCGATTGTCCAGGCTTGCTGGCCCCGCGTGTGGGTCCAGCTCCAGGAGCTCCAGAGCCAGAGCATCACGGCGACCAGGCCCGCCGTGGGCAGCGTCTCCGGCCGGAAGTAGGATCCGACCCAGCTGAGGTAGAAGCACACCAGCGCTAGAAAGCCTGCCGAGGAGAACCAGTTCAGCTCGAGGCTGGCGCCCTGGACATTTCTTCTGCGGTTCAGCAGGGCATAGAGGAGAAACAGCGCTGTCAGCGTGCTGATCACGTCCATCACAACGAAGCCGTGGCGAAATCCCCAGCCGAAGTGCTTGACCATCCACCATGCGGCGAGCTTCACCCCGATGCGGTATTGCTCGGGAGCGAGGCCGGTTCCGTCGATAAAGGTCTTCCAGTACCCCTTCTGGTAGCGATCGACGAAGCTGTACTGCCAATAGGTCTGATCGCAGAGCCCCAGCGCAAGCGCCAGCAGCAGGACGCGCGCGGTTCGCTGCGGCATGGTTCTGGTTGCGTCGCCAGATCCAGTCTCTGCAGATCTGATGTCTTCGCTCTGCGGCGACTGCCTGATCTCTAAATGCTCCATTCCTGAGGCCGATTTTACGGTATAAGCCTGTCGTTTCAACATTTCGGTGACGCGGCGATTTCGCGTAGTCTGTTTTGAGCATGCGTCTGCCGTTCCCCACGCGAGTCTCACTACAAAAGACGCTTCTATTTGCAGCCGCAGTTTTCGTCGCGCAGCTGCTGGAACATACTGACCCCGCGTTCAGCGTTCTGTTCTTCTGTTACATCCTGCTGAGCGCGATCGCGTTCAATATCGCAGGCGGTTTTTCGCGAGCTTCTGGAACGTATATCTTCTGGTTTGCTTCGCTGACCTGCATCGTCGGCGGGCTGTGGAAGATTGTTCTCGGCGAACCCGCCAACACCAATCTGTTGTCTCCTTCTGCCACGCTGGCGACCTACATCGTGAGCATGGCCACTATGATCGCGGCGTTGTTCATTAGCAAGAGGATAGTGGGTAAGCCCGTTGGGTTGGCGAGACTGGTTCGCGCGGACAGCGTCAACCTGGGTGTCGCAAGCCTCGGCTGTCTTCTGGCCAACGAACTCGCAACAGTGGCGACATGGTTCCTTCCCGGCGGAAGCGGAAGCATCAGCACGATCATCATTCAGCTGAACGTATTTCTTCCCCTTTCCATTCTTCTCGGAACCATTCACAGCATCCGCTCGAGCGGCGGCAGGCGCAGCGTCAATGTCATTTCTCTCCTCGCGGCCCTCCAGATTTTCGTCTTTTTCGGCCTGATCGGTTACTCGAAACAGGGCATGTTCACCCCGATCGTCTGCTGGGGTATTGCTGCGGCTTCGCAGCGATATCGTCTTCGTCTGTGGCAGATCGTCCTTCTGATTGCCTTTTCCGTTTACGCCGTGATGGTTCTTTCGCCGCTTTCCCAGGTAGCCCGGGGGATTGTTAATCCATATGCGGGCTTTACGGAACGCCTGGAGCTTGCGACAGATCTTCTCAGTCACCCCGTAAGGCTTCGTCGACTTTACAAAGATGCATACGGTACCGACGACAACAGCGTTGCCGGGTTCGCACAAGGGTACTTCGATACGCCGCAGGGTCTGCTCGATCGCCTCAACATCATCAAGACGGACGACCGGCTGGTCACGTACACGTTGCAAGGCCACACGGTCGGCAGCTTCCGGGTCTTCTACTACTTCCTGAACTGGATTCCGCACATCATCCTGCCCAACAAGGAATCCCTCGTTCCGGCCGGAGTCACACTTCCCGGCAACTACTACGCCCATGAGGTTGGCGGCCTGTTGTCACCGGACGATTACTCCACCGGCATTTCCTTCAGCCCCAGTGCCGAGGCCTTCCACATGAATATGTGGTTCGGCATCGTTCTGGTTGGAGGTTTTGTTTGGATCCTGCTTTTTGCCAGCGTTGATTGGATATGCGGCGACCTGCGCAAATCACCCTATGGCCTGCTGGCCATGGTCGCCTTCGCTCACGTTGCGCCCGAAAGCCTCATCGGCGGTCTCGTCTACTTCATCTTCTTTCAGAACCTGGGGATCGTGGTCGCGATTTTCTTCTGCTCGTATTTTGCTCCGATCCTCGGAACTCTGCTCTATGGAAGCCCGGTGACGCGACGGTACGGCACACGGCCCGCGCCGCTCATGGTTGCAGACGCAACCCCATAGCACCGCCGGCGCAGACCACTCAACGCATCGTCACGTACACTGCTTTTCAGCCGGACTCCACGAATCATTCATGAACAAGCTCATCCTCGGAAATCTCGTCCATCGTCCGCTGCGCTCTATCATCAGCGCCTTCGCTGTCGGCATCGAGGTCATCATGATCCTCTCGATCGCCGCCATCATGTTCGGCATCCTCAACGGCAGCCGCCAGCAGACCACCGGCATCGGCATGGACATGATCGCGCATCCCGGCGCCGCGACGGCGCTTATGAATACCTCCGCAGCATCGGCCGACGTTCGCATCGCCGATGTGCTCCGCAAGCTTCCGCACGTCGAGGTTGTGGCTCCGGTCAACATCAAATTGACTGCAGGTTCTTCGCTCGAAAACATCTACGGCATCGATTACGCGAGCTACAACGCGCTGCGTCCGTTTGTCTTCCTTCAGGGCAGCCCGTTTCAGCAACCGTTTGACATGATCATCGACGACCTGCAGGCCGCCAGCGGCAAGGGTCTC
>DASYBN010000274.1:0-2634 GCA_036500785.1 Acidobacteriaceae bacterium | reverse complement strand
GACCAGACGTACTGGGCGCGCCCGGTGCCAGGCTTTGGCGACCCGCGCGCCCGAGTGCTCACGCTGGGCCTGGCACCCGGAGCGCACGGAGGCAATCGAACGGGACGCATCTTCACCGGCGACGGGTCAGGGGACTTCCTGTATCCGGTGCTCCACTACGCCGGTTTCGCGAGTCAGCCCACGTCGACCGGTCTGAAGGATGGCCTGCGGCTGCGCGGGATGTGGATCAGCGCGGTGGTGCGCTGCGCCCCGCCCGGCGACAAGCCGACCCCGGAAGAGATTCGCAACTGCGCGGCCCACCTGGCCGACGAGATCGCGTTGCTGCCGCGAGTGAAGGTCGTGGTATGTCTTGGGAAGGTGGCGTGGGATGGCTATCTCGCACACCTGCTTCGTGCGGGCGTGATCGAGCGCCGCTCAGCCTTCGTGTTTGGGCATGGCGCGGAGTACAAGCTGCCCAACGGGTTGACCCTGCTCGGCAGCTATCACCCGTCGTTGCGCAACACGAACACGGGCAGGCTCAATGCGCCGATGCTGCTGCGCGTGTTTATGCGGGCGCGCAAGCTGGCCGGGCTGGATTGATTCTCCGCGGCAGGAAGTCCAACCTCACAGCACTGTGCCGAATCCAACAAGAGGAGAGTCGCGGAGGAAACATATGCGCCAGAAGACCTTTTGGATTGCGTTTAGTTTGGGAATGATCGCCGGCGGTGTGACCGCGATCCTGCTCGCGCCGCAGTCGGGTGCGATGACTCGCCGCAAGCTGCGCCGCGGCGTTGAGGACCTGAGCGACAACCTGCAGGACGCCGGCGACTACCTGAAGGAGCAGGCCGAGCGCCTCAGCAAAGAGGCCCAGAAGCTGATCAACACCAGCAAGGAGCAGTTCGGCAGCGCCGTCGATACGGCCAGCGGCTACATGAAGACCGCGAACAAGGCAGTGCAGTCCGTCAGTCGGCTGATGTAAGAAGCTCAACGAGCCGCTGAGCTGAGAGCCATAACCCGCAGCAAAAGGTAAGGGCGCGCCATTGCGGCGCGCCCTCTGTTTGTGACTGCCTGGATGCCTAGACAGCCGTCAGCGCCAGCCCTGCCAGCTTTTCCTCGCCCTCGGATGAGACCGGACGATAGAAGAGCTGGTTGTCCTTGAGGTAGACCTCGAGGAACGCGGGCCGCTCGGCAATCTGACCGGCGATCAGTGCTTCCGACAGCGGGTCTTCGATAAACCGCTGCAGAGCGCGGCGAAGCGGACGAGCGCCGTAGTTGCGGTCGGTGAGGGTCTTCTCGAGGATCCACCGCTTGGCGTTGTCCTCGACCGAGATCGTGATCGCCTTGTGCACCAGATTGGTGTTGAGCTGCTGGACGAGAAGCTCCAGGATCTGCATCAACTCGCTATCACCCAATGACGTGAAGACGATAACCTCATCCAACCGATTCAGGAATTCAGGGTTGAAGGTGCGTTTCACCTCACCCATCACCATCTCCTGCATCTTCTCCAGCACGACCGCGTCCTTGGACGACTGGAAGCCGAGTCCCTCGCGCTTCATGAGGTGCTTGGCCCCGATGTTCGAGGTCATGATCAGGATCGCGTTCTTGAAGTCGACCGTGTTGCCGAGCCCGTCGGTGAGCTGACCGTCTTCAAATACCTGCAGGAGCAGATTGAAGACGTCGGGATGCGCCTTCTCGACCTCATCGAGCAGAACGACGGAGTACGGCGAACGCTTCACGCGTTCCGTAAGCTGACCGCCCTCCTCGTACCCGACATAGCCCGGAGGAGAACCGATCAGCTTCGAGACCGAATGCTTCTCCATGAACTCGGACATATCGAACCGGATGAGCGACTTCTCCGAGCCGAAGAGGAACTGCGCCAGCGTGCGCGCGACTTCGGTCTTGCCGACGCCGGTGGGTCCGAGGAACAGGAACGAGCCGATGGGCCGATTCGGGTTCTTGAGGCCCGCGCGCGACCGCCGGATCGAACGGGCAAGGGCAGAGATCGCCTTGTCCTGCGCGATGACGCGCTTGTGCAGCTCTTCTTCGACGCGCAGCAGCTTCTGCGTCTCCTCTTCCTTGATGGACGTGACTGGGACGCCGGTCCAACGGGAGACGACATCCTCAATGTCATCGCGCGTCACGATGCCGGACGACGACTCATCGAGGTGGTACTTGTCGCGTAGAGCGCGCAGGTTGTCGCGCTCCTTGCGCTCCTCGTCGGAGTAGAAGCGCGCCTTCTCGAACTCGTGGTTCGCGATGGCGTTCTCCATGCGGTGCACGATGAACTTGATGCGCTTCTGCACCTCGGTGAGCTCTTCGGGCAGCGTGGTCTGGCGCAGCTTTACGCGCGCGCCGGCTTCGTCGATGAGATCGATCGCCTTGTCTGGAAGGAAGCGGTCGGGGATGTAACGGCTGGAGTGCGAGACCGAGAAGCTGATCGCGTCGTCGGTGTAGCTGACGGCGTGGAACTTCTCGTAGCGCTCCTTGATGCCCATGATGATCTTGACCGCGTCCTCTTCGTTGGGCGGCGGAACCTTCACTGCCTGGAAGCGGCGCTCCAGCGAGCGGTCCTTCTCGATCGACTTGCGATATTCAGCGGGCGTGGTGGCGCCGATGCACTGGATCTCGCCGCGCGACAGAGCAGGCTTGAGGATG
>DASYBN010000273.1:0-6073 GCA_036500785.1 Acidobacteriaceae bacterium | reverse complement strand
ATGCGGCTGTCCCTTCATGAAGGCGATATCGCGATGACCCAGCTGATAAAGATGCTCGAGCGCCAGCGTTGCCGAATGGTCGTGATCGAGCATGACATTCGTGACGCCGCGCATCTTTTTGTGCCCGGATATCGAGACGACGGGAACGTTGACCGTCTCGTTAAGCATCGTGTTGACCAGGATGAATCCGTCGACGGCTCGCTCGGTGAGCATGCGCGGGTAGCCTTCGAGCAGGTCGGAACGCCCCTGATGACTGACGACGAAGTGAAGATAACCGGCCTGCAGGAGATGCTCTTCGACGCCGTTCATCACCATGGTGAAGTAGCCCTCGCTGAACTCCGGCACGATGACGCCGATGGTGAATGTCTGGCGTGTCCGCAGGGAACGCGCGAGAAAATTCGGGCGATACTTGAGCTTCTGTGCGGCGGCGAGCACCCGTTCGCGCGTCTTCGGCGCAATCGTTCTGGCACCCGGCGCGTTGTTCACGACGAGCGAAACGGTCGCGGGCGAGAGCCCGAGATGCTCGGCGAGCTGTTTCAGGCTGATGGGGCGATCATCGCTGCCCGTGCTGGTTTTGCGGCCCATGAGAATGCAGTCTTTGTATCATTGGACACGCAGCTTCGTCGCGCGCGTATGGTCACGTATGCGCCTCATCCGCTGAACGGATAAAGTGAAACTGATGGAAGCTTCCGCCGCAAATCTCCCTCTGAGCAGGCCCCGACCCGGCGCGCGAGTGCTGACTGCGCCTGCGCGCGTGAACCTCATCGGAGAGCACACCGACTACACGGGCGGTCTGGTGATGCCAATGGCAATTCCCTTCACGACCGTCGCCCAGCTTCAATCTGCGGACGACGGCCGCTACACGTTTTCGAGTGAGCTCTTTTCGAGCTCGCGATCGATGACTCCCGACGACCGCTCGCCGCGAATGGGCGACTGGAGCGACTATCCGGTGGGCGTCCTGCGCGAGCTCGAACAGCGCGGGATCAATATTCCGCCGTTTGCGCTTCACTTGAGCGGGAACATTCCGCTCGGTTCGGGCCTGTCGTCATCAGCTTCGGTTGAGGTTGCAACAGCGATTGCGCTTCTCGATCACGCGCGGACCATGCTTCCCGCCGAGGTGATCGCGAAGCTCTGCCAGCGTGCGGAGAACATCTACGTCGGATCGCCGTGCGGAATTATGGACCAGTTCGTCGTGACGGCAGCGAAGGCCGAACACGCGCTGCTGCTGAACACGCGCGACCTCCAGTACGAGTTGCTTCCGATGAACAAGGGCGAGCTTGCTGACTGCCGAATTGTGGTTGCGAACTCCGGCGTCAAGCACTCGATCGCCGGCGGAGATTATGGCGTTCGTCGCCGCGAGGTGGAGGCCGGGCAAGCAAAGCTGCGCGAGCGATTCCCGGAGCTGCGCGACCTGGGCGATGCGACGCTGGAGCAGCTTGCCGCATGCGAACGCGAGCTTACACAGCAGAGTCTTCGCCGCTGCCGGCACATCATCAGCGAAAACGCGCGGGTTCGCGAGGCCGCGGAGGCGATGGTCGCAGGTGACGCGGTGCGACTCGGCGCGGTGATGACCCGGGCGCACGCAAGCGAGCGCGACGACTTCGAGTGCAGCATCGAGGAGATTGATTTTCTCGTTCAAACTGCGATTGGCCTGCGCGGATGCCATGGCGCACGGCTCACCGGCGGAGGCTTCGGCGGATGCACGGTGAACCTCGTCGATGCAGCCGAGGTGGACGGCTTCACATCGGGCCTCGGGGCAGCGTATCACGAGGGCTTCGCGCTGCATCTCGAGACGTACGTTTGCGCAGCGGTGGATGGAGCACTCGCAAGAAACCGGGTTGAGGAGGCGCGCTGATGCTGGATGTGTTCAAGGAGTCGCCGCACCGGCGCTGGAATCCTCTGCGGCGCGAGTGGGTCATTGTCTCGCCGCATCGCACGCAGCGGCCGTGGCAGGGCCAGACGGAGGAGACCGCGACCGCAACGGCGATGCGTTACGACCCGGAGTGCTATCTGTGCCCGGGGAATATGCGCGCGGGCGGACACCGCACTCCGGAGTACACCGAGACGTACGTGTTCGATAATGATTTCGCCGCACTGAAGCTTGATGTCAGCCCAGCGGAGCTCGATCTGGAGAAAGCAGGTCTGCTGCGCGCGACCACCGAGCGCGGAATCTGTCGCGTGCTGTGCTTCGATCCGCGTCACGATCTCACATTGGCAACGATGGAGGTCGCAGCTATTCGCCGCGTCGTGGAAGTATGGGCTGGGCAGGAAGCGGAGCTATGCGGACGTGACGAGATCGGTTACGTGCAGATCTTCGAGAACCGCGGAGCGATGATGGGCGCGAGCAACCCGCATCCGCATGGGCAGATATGGGCGACCGAGCATACACCGAACGAACCGGCGGCCGAACTCGCTGCACAGAAAGCGTACATGGCCGAGCACGGACGGCCGCTGCTGCTCGATTACCTGGAGCTCGAGCTGAAGCAGCGTGAGCGCGTGGTTGCGGAGAATGAATCGTGGGTGGCGTTGGTGCCGTTCTGGGCGGTCTGGCCGTTCGAACTGCTGCTGCTGCCGCGCTCGCATGTCGGCACTTTACGTGAGCTCGATGCGAAAGGACGTGATGGACTCGCGGACATCCTGAAGCGGGTGACGGCGGGGTATAACCGCGTCTTCAACGCTCCATTTCCGTACTCAATGGGCTTCCACGGTGCGCCGTGCGATTCGGACGAGCACGCGGAGTGGCAATTGCATGCGCACTTCTATCCCCCGCTGCTGCGTTCGGCGACGATTCGCAAGTTTATGGTCGGATTTGAACTGCTCGGATCGCCGCAGCGCGACATCACGCCAGAGTCTGCCGCAGAGATGTTGCGCCAAGCGCAGGCTGCTGCCGACCTGCCCTGAATTTTCGCTGTCGCGCGGACGATCTGCTGAATTCAGCCACGGTCGGCATCTTTGGACTGGCCTTCTTTACCCGGGGCTTATCGCGCCATCTTAGAGTGAGAGTTTTTGAGAATCGATGATCCTGCGCCTGACCAAAAGAATCACGGTGAGCCTCTGCCTGTTTGGGGCAGCCATGGCGCCGGCCCAAACCCAGCCGGCCGATCCAGCAGCCGCCGCGGAACCGACGAAGACGGCCAATGTTCCACCCCAACTGACAGTGTTCGCGCATCCAGACGACCAGCGGTGGCTTTTGGCAGGGCAGGCGAACATCATCTTCCAGGGACATCCGGGGTTCCATTCGCCGTACTCGGGGCCGAACTCGATGCTGGCGCGTGGTGAGTACAAGACATCGCTGGTAGGAACGATCTTTACCGGATTTCAGCTGCACAAGAATCTGCGCTACAACACGGACGCGATCTTCGATCTTGAGTCTGCCGGTGGCCGGGGAATTTCGGAGGCGCTGGGCCTGGCGGGGTTTACGAATCTCGATGTCGTGCGGAATCCACAGCTTGGACCGATGCCGTATGTGGCACGAGCGCAGATTCACCAGACCATCGGACTCAGCTCGAAGATGGTGGATTCCCAGCGGACGGAGTTCTCGTTGGCTACGAAAGTTCCCGAGCGGCGGCTGGATCTGCGCGTGGGCAAGATGAGCCTGCCGGATGCCTTCGACCTCAACAATCCGGGGTCGGACTCACACCTGCAATTTCTGAACTGGACGGTGGATAACAACGGTGCATACGACTACGCGGCGGACACGCGCGGCTACACGTACGCAGCCGTACTGGAGTACGATGACGGCCCGCTCGCAGTCCGATATGGGATGGCTCTGATGCCGACCGTAGCGAATGGGATCGATCTCCAGTCGAGTCTGCGGAAGGCGCGCGGCGACAACTATGAACTGGACTATGCGCGGACGCCGTGGGCCCGGTGGCTCGACTCGAAGCGACAGGGTGCGGTGCGGCTTCTGGGATATGTGAACCACGCAAACATGGGCGACTATCGCGATCAGAACATCAAGGCGTTGGAGGAGCGGGCGAACGGCGACCCGACAGCGACGCCCGTTATCACAGACCATCCGTTCGGCACGACGGTGAAGTATGGCGTTGGGCTGAACTTTGAGCAGGAGCTGCCGAAGGACCTGCGGGTTTTCGGGCGGTTCGGCTGGAACGAAGGGCAGCATGAGAGCTATGCCTACACCGAGGTAGACCAGACCTTTGAGCTGGGCGGCGATCTGGGCGGTGAACGCTGGGGGCGTGCTAGCGACAAGCTGGGAGTTGTTGTGGTCTCAAATGCGATCAAGCGCGATCATCAGGCGTACCTCGGGTTGGGTGGCCTCGGATTTCTGCTGGGCGATGGACGGCTGAACTATGCGCGCGAGGACATCCTGGAGAGCTACTACACGGCGCACAACTGGCGAGGACTGTTCAGCTCCTTCGATTTTCAGTACATCGCGCATCCGGGGTACAACCAGGATCGCGGGCCGGTGGCCGTTTTCAGCGTGCGAACACACGTGGATTTCTGAGATTCTCACAGGCCCTGAAGATATCGCGCGGGATCCGTGCCGCTGTTGCTGCTGAGGTTCTAGGAACTATAGTTTCAGGGTCAAATGCAAACGGCTACCCCGAAGGGTAGCCGTTTCATCCTTGACAGGTTTAGCGGCGTCCGCCGCCGTGGCCGCCACCACCACCGTGGGAGCCGCCGCCGGAGAAGTGTCCTCCGCCACCGGAGAAATGTGCTCCGCCGCCGGAGTAGTGGGTAGCGCCACCAGAATAATGGGAAGCTCCACCCGAGTAGTGGGCAGCGCCGCCAGAGAATCCGCGGGCGCCTGCTCCGGCATAACCACGACCGGCGTAAGCTCCGCCCGCGTAGCCGCGGCCTGCGTAGCCGCCGCGGTAGCCGTTGACGGCATGCGCACCGTAGTAGCCGCCACGACCCCAGCTCCAGCCGCCGCGGCCCCAGCCCCAGCCACGATAGCCCCAGCCATACCAGGGTCCGACGCCGATGAAGAGGCCGCCGGTGAACCAGCCCGGCCCGTAGTAGCCAGCGGGCGCGCAGGCGTAAGGCGCGTAGTTGTAATATCCGTAGGGGCACTGAGGCGGATAACCATAAGCCATGTCGGGCTGGCCATAAGCCATGTCGGGCTGACCATAGGCCACCTGGGGCTGACCATAAGCCACCTCGGGCTGACCATAAGGCGCCTCGGGCTGACCGTACGGCGCCTGGGGCTGACCATAAGCCACTTGGGCCTGATAACCTGGGCCGCCGACCCCGACTCCCACCGCAACTTGTGCGTGCGATTTGACTGCCGGCATCAGAGCAACGCCGAGTACAGCCAGCAACGCAATGTATTTGAAAATCTTCATTCTTCAATCCTCCAGGCCCGAACGTTCGAGACCAGCTCCGGAGCAATCCATGTCCGGCGCCCATACATTAGAACCCGACTGTTTGCAGGATGTTGCTGCGAGGCTCGGACGGTTCGTTTCTGATATTGCGGGCAACCCGGACTCTCAAACAGCAGAGAAATAGTCCCCCAGCACGGCAACCTATACTCGAAAACAATGCTGATTTTGCTCGCCTTCGAGCTTCCTGCTTTTCTGCTCGGCCTGCTGATGGGGAGCTTCCTGAACGTCTGCATCTCGCGGCTGCCGGAACACAGGAGTGTGGTGAAGCCGCGCTCGCACTGCCCGCAATGCCTCGCAACGATCGCGTGGTACGACAATGTCCCGCTACTGAGCTGGGTTCTGCTCGCGGCGAAGTGCCGGCATTGCAAAGGCGCGATTCCATGGCGATATCCAGCGGTAGAGTTCGTAACCGGCATGTGGTTTGCGCTCGCTGTCCGGATCGGCCTTCTCGACGCGGGGAGCGTCGGGATTCCTGGTGGTCTGTATCCAGCTCTGCTGGGGTTTGTAATTCTCGGATTTCTGCTGATCGGATTGGCCGTAATGGACTGGCAGACGCACACGCTGCCGGACGCATTCACGCTGACAGGTACAGCGCTCGGCTTTTTCCTGGTCTGCGTGGAGGCGATCTTTCTGCCTCGTGGCGCGTATGACATTCACCTGAATCCCCGAAACAGCCTGCGGATGTCGAGCCCGGGGTCCTTCGCGAGCCAGGGAGATGTGTTCCTCAC
>DASYBN010000272.1:0-2348 GCA_036500785.1 Acidobacteriaceae bacterium | reverse complement strand
GGCAGTGCCGTTTTCCTTCGCACAGATCAAGCAGAAGTCGAGCGGGCGCACGCCGGTAAAGCTCGCACGCGAGCGCATCGCCCCGCAAGACGGCCAGCGCTTCGACCTCTCCTTCAGCGGCATCAAGACCGCGGTTCGCCGCTACGTCGAACTGAACGAGATGCGCGCGCAAATCGCGCAGCGCGAAGCTGACCTGCGCGCCGCTGGAATCTTCGTCGCGAAGCCCAGCGACGAGCAGGCGCGCGCGGCCGCGCTCCAGCAAGTCGACCCGCAGACGCTCAACCTGATTGCCAGCTTTCAGGCGAGCGTCACCGGCTATCTCACGCGGACCACGATGGCCGCGGCGGAGCACTTCGGCGCGCAGGGAATCGTGGTCAGCGGAGGCGTCGCCGCCAATCGCGAGCTGCGCCGGAGCATCACCGAGGCAGCCGGCAAGCGGTCGCTGCCGGTCGCGTTTCCGTCGATTGCGCTTTCGACCGACAACGCTGCGATGATCGCCGCGGCGGCCTGGCCCAAGCTGCTCGCCGGGCAGTTCGCCGGCGACGATCTCGAGCCCACGCCGCAGCTTCGTCTCGGCTGATGAGGCGCTTTCGCCGTCCGCTCAGCTAGAATCGGTGGAGCAAGACAGATCGAGAGAAGCCTGCGGATGCCGCGCTGCAAAGACCGCATCCATGAGGAACCTGATTCGCGCGTGGCCTTTCAACTCTTCAACACTCTCACCGGACAGATCGAGCCTCTCTACGCCGCCGACGGCGAGGCGCTGCGCTTCTACTGCTGCGGCCCGACTGTCTACGACTACGGGCACATCGGCAACTTCCGCACGTTTCTGCACGTCGATGTGCTGCGCCGCACCGCGCATCTGTTCGGCCTGAATCTGCGCCACGTGATGAACGTCACGGATGTCGATGACAAGATCATCCGCAACGCTGCCGCCGCGCAGATGCCCATCAGCGAGTACACGGCCAAGTTCGAGAAGGCCTTCTTCGAGGACATGGACGCCCTCGGCATCGAGAAGCCCGAAGCGATAGCACGCGCCACCGAGAACATCGACGACATGGTGCGGCTGATCGAGCGGCTCGCGGCCGAGGACATCGCCTACCGCGCCGAGGACGGCTCCTGGTACTTCCGCATTGCGCGCTTTCCGGAGTACGGCAAGCTCTCAAAGAAAGATTTCGAAGGAATCGAAGACGGCGCGCGCGTGGATGTCGACGAATACGACAAGGACGCGGCGCGCGACTTCGCCTTATGGAAAGCGACGAAGCCGGGCGAGACCTCGTGGCAGACCCCGCTCGGTGACGGCCGCCCCGGATGGCACATCGAGTGCTCCGCGATGGCGATGAAGTTTCTCGGCGACTCGTTCGATCTGCACGCCGGCGGCGAAGACCTGATGTTCCCGCATCACGAGAACGAGATTGCGCAGAGCGAGTCGGCAACGCACAAGCAATTTGCGCGCCACTGGTTCCACGTGCGATTTCTGCTCGTCGAAGGCCGCAAGATGTCGAAGTCCGAGGGCAATTTCTACACGCTGCGCGACCTGCTGTTGAAGGGATATCGCGCCTCGGCGATTCGCTTTCTGCTGCTCAGCGTGCCGTACCGGCACCAGCTCAACTTCACTCTGAAGGGCCTCGAGGATGCCACCAATGCCGTTGCCCGCCTACGAACCTTTCGGGAGCGGATGGAAATCTCGCACGATCGGCGGAGCGGGTTCGATGACTCGCAGACCCCAGATTCTCCCGAGCTAACCGCAGCGATCAGCCGTGCTGACGATCGCTTTGGATCCGCACTCGCGGATGATTTGAATACGGCAGAGGCAATCGCCGCAATATTCGATCTCGTGCGTGCGGGAAATGCCGCGGGAGACAGTGACTCCCTTCGGCCGACTAGAGCTGGAGAAGTTCTCGCGCTGCTCGCAAAGTTTGATTCGATCTTCGCCGTGCTCGAGGATCGCGACGCCGATCTGACGCGCAAGGCGCTGGCGTGGGCAGAGGCCGAAGGCAGACTCGGTGAAGCTGATCCGGAGGTTGTGGCGAAGTTTGGCAGCGAAGGACTGAGCGACGCGGAGATTGATGCACTGGTGAACGAGCGCACGCAGGCCAAACGTCAGCGCAACTTCGCACGCGCGGATGCGATCCGCAATGATCTGCTCAGCAAGGGCATTCTTCTCGAGGATTCAAAGGACGGCGTTCGCTGGAAGCGGCGCTAGGAGTTACATCAGCTACATCCTCTTGTGGCCGCAACCTCAATTCTGAGGCATAGGTACACAGCAGACCGCAGAGGACGATACCCGCAAAAAACAGATAGTCTCCGGCGAGGCTGACGAGCCCGCGCTGGCGATGATCGAGCGGCGG
>DASYBN010000271.1:0-7485 GCA_036500785.1 Acidobacteriaceae bacterium | reverse complement strand
CCTTGCGCACACCGGAGTTCCGTCCGCGCGCGCTCTTCGAACGCTTTCGCATCGAGGTGCTCGCAACGACCGACGCCGCCTTCGATCCGCTCACCCAGCACAAGAAAATTCGCGAGAGCGGATGGAAGGGCCGCGTCGTTCCCACCTTTCGCCCCGACGCCGTCATCGACGCAGAGTTCATCGGCTTTCACGAGAACCTGAAGAAGCTTGGCGAAGCTGCCAACGAGGACGTCTCCACCTACAAGGGCTACCTCAGCGCATTGCGCAATAGGCGCGCATTCTTCAAGCAGAACGGTGCCACTGCAACCGACCATGGCCATCTCACGGCCCGCACCGCAGATCTTCCTCTCAGCGAAGCCTCCGCGCTCTACGATCGCATCTACAGCGGCAAAACGCAGGCCGGCGACGTCGAGGTCTTCCAGGCGCAGATGCTGACCGAGATGGCGGGCATGAGCGTGGAGGACGGCCTGACGATGCAGCTTCATCCCGGCTCAATCCGCAACCACAACGCGCTCGTCTACGCGAAGTTCGGGCGCGACAAGGGAGCCGATATTCCGGCACCCACCGAGTACGTTCGTGCGCTCCAACCGCTGCTGGCGAAGTACGGTAACGAGCCCGGCTTCACGTTCATTCTCTTTACGCTCGACGAGTCGACCTACTCGCGCGAACTCGCGCCGCTCGCCGGCCACTATCCGTGCCTTCGCCTCGGGCCGCCCTGGTGGTTCAATGACTCGCCCGAGGGCATGATGCGGTTCCGCGAGCAGGCGACCGAGACAGCCGGTTTCTACAACACCGTCGGATTCAACGACGACACGCGCGCGTTTCTCTCAATTCCTGCACGTCATGATGTCGCCCGCAGAATCGACTGCGCATTCCTCGCGAGGCTCGTCGCTGAAGGACGCCTCGACGACGATGAGGCGTTTCAACTCGCGGAGGACCTGACCGTGAACCTCGTGCGGAAGGCGTACAAGCTCTAAGCGCGAGCTGCCTTGCGTTTGGCAATTCTGGCGCGGCGCTTCAGTTCGTCGTCGGAGAACATGGTGCCGCGACACTGAGCCGCGCCGCAGTGGCAGTCGGCGTTGTCGTCGTCCGAGTCATGCAGGTTGTACTCGTACACCAGCTCCTCACCGGCCGCAATGTCGCGGATCGCCTTGATATAAACATGCCCATCGGACTCTTCAGTCTCGCAGTTGGGCGCGCAGGAGTGATTGACGAACATCGCCATCGAAAAGCCGTCGATGACGTCATCGGTGCCGTCGACAGAGAAAAGATAGGTCACCGGCCTGTCGGCGTATCTCTCGTCAGCCAAATCCTTGGAGATGCGCGGCCCGCTGTACTCGAGGATGCGCCGGCCGCGCGGGATCGCGTCCAGCGTAGCGACGCCGGCGGCGTGAATAGCAGAGGAGCGTATGAGCAGACGAGGCGTAGCAGGGGTAGCAGGCCGAGGCATGGGCTGGAGTATAGCAAGCCGGCGAACGTGGATTCCAAACTCGCGCGCCGACAGAACTGCTGTTCTTGCTCTCCGTGCGTGCTGATACGAGCCGGATATCGTCTAATAGAGACATGAGGCGAGTGTGGCTGGTGTTCGCGACGTTGGGGCTGGGCGTGAGTCTGGTGTATGCGCAGACGCCGGCAAGCCAGGCCAACGAGAGCCAGTGGAAGCAGACGCCCGAGGGCAGACCCGCCGCGCCTAGCACCGATATGAACTGCTCGGGGTCCGTGACGCGCGGAGACAACGGGAATGTGACCACGACCTCGAACTGCCCGGCGGCCCAGGACCAGCCGGTGCCGTCAAATGCTGCACAGCAGTTCCCGTACCCAGGGGAGACGAAGCCTTCGAGCCAGGCGACGCCGGCCCAGCAGACGCCCAACACACCACAGTCCCCTCCGAATGCAGCAAAGCAGTTTCCGTTTCCCGGCGAGCAGCCGCAGGGCACTCCATCGTCCAGTTCGTCTGGCAACGATGCGAAGCCCACGCCGCCCAGTGGATTTCAGGACGCCGGCAGCTCAGGCAGTTCCAGTTCATCCTCCAACTCATCGAGTTCTTCGAGTTCAACATCAGGTCTGCCGAGCGACTCCGGCGACTCCGAACCGGACGATACCAGCGTGCCCACGCGCACGCGCTCAAGCCGCAACCGGCCGGCCCAGCCGGTAAAAACACCCAACCAGCGCGAGGCCGAGGACCTGCAGGTTGCCGGCTTCTATCAGAATGATGGCAATTTCATGGGCGCCTACCTGCGCGCGAAAGATGCGGTCACGATCGCCGCCGATGACCCCGACGCGCACCTCGCGCTCGCCGAAGCCGCACGCAAGCTTGGCAAGCTCGATGAGGCGGAGCAGAACTACAGGAAGTGTCTCCAGCTGGATCCAGTGCCGAAAACGAAAAAGGTGGCACAGCAGGCTCTCAAGGACATGACCGGCGGCTAGGGATAGGGCCGTCGCAGAAACCGCGGCGGTTCTGCAGGCAAGGGCCGTGCCGACTTCCTCTGCTGCTTAGCGCCGCTTACCCCTGCACCGTTCTTTCGCGACAGTGAAGCCGCCGAGCCGCTCTCCTCTGCTGTCGCGGGAACATCTGTAAGCTCGTCCTCCACGTTGAGATAGCGGCGAATATACCGCAGCGGCTCATCAGACAGCGCCATCTCGCGCAGATGATAGCGCCAAGCGTCCTTCCGTGCGCTGCGGCGGATGAAGGGCTTGCGATTGATTGTTTGGATCGTCCCGTCTGGCATCCGGCGTTCGAAGCTGCGGGCCGGAACCTGAAACGTGATCTCCGCGCCCGGCTTCCAGAAGGCGATCGCAAACTCATGCGAGAAGAGCAGCGCGTAATACCGCCGGTGCTGCTCCAGCGTGGCGATGGCATCCTCCGCCGAGGTCCACGAAAGGCACAGACGCGTCGAATACCACCGGCGAAACTCGAAACCGTTGGCCCGGGCCTTCCCGACGACGATCTTCAACAGTTCGTGGCGCGTCATACAGATGCCAGCAAGAGTAACAGGCAAATGTGACTTTCGGGTAGATGGTGGAGTGACTTAGTAGGTAGTCTCTCGCCGGATTCTTTCCCGCAGGCCATCGTTTATGGGCGATGGCGGCCCGTTGGAAGGACCGCCTGGCGGTTTGCGGCGGCGCCAGATGCGGATGATGAGGACGACGATGCCGATGCCGATCAGCAGCACGGCGAAGGGAACCACCCAAGCGACGATATCGAACCCGCCGCGCAGAGGAGCCGCGAGCACCGTAGGCCCGTACTTCGTCGCGAACCAGTTCAGCACACCCGCGTCCGGCAGCCCGGTAGCCAGCTCCGTCCGCAGCTCCGTGATCTCCCGGTCCGAGTCAGGGCAGCCGACGTGGTTGCACTCCAGCAGAACCTGGCCGCAGCCGCAGACGCACATCAGCTTGTGGCCGAGCGCGTTGAAGCGCGAGGAAGGCGCACCCGCGCCGAGCATTGGAACGGCCAGCACGCAAATCAGCGCGATGTGAACGAGACGCTTACGCATTAGTCGATCTCGTCGCCGGCACGGCCCACGTCTCAGCTTCAACAGGTGCAGCGCCCGCTGTCACCGGCTCAAGCGCCTCAACGCGGCGCGTTGCAGGTTTCAGCGGTGGAACCAGCGCAATCGCCGTGCCGAAGATCACGAACCCAACACCGATCCAGATCCAGTTCACCAGCGGATTGAGGAACACCTTGATGATGGGCTTGTCGGTCTCGGGATTGCGACCTTCAAAGACGACGTACAGATCGCGCGCCAGCGTCGAATGTATGGCGACGATCGTCGAGGTCTGCTGGCTCGCGTTATAGAACCGGCGCTCCGGCGTGAGCTGCGTCACCTTCTTGCCGTTGTGAAACACATCCAGCAGCGCATAGTCCGTGTCGTAGTTCGGATTCGAGTCCTGGGAATAGGACTGGCACACCAGCTTGTACGAGCCGATCTGCAGCGAATCGCCGTAGCTCATCTCCAGCTCGCGCGACTGGTTGAACGCGGAGCCCGCGACGCCGATGAACAGCACAACGATGCCGAAATGGATGATGTATCCGCCGTACCGGCGCGTGTTGCGCCGCGTAAGCAGAATCGCGGAGGAGAGTAGATTCTTTCCGGTCTGCGTGCGCACGACATTCGCGCCGCGGAGGAACTCGTTGACAATCGCTGTCACCACGCCCGCGCTTAACGAGAAGCACACCAGCGCGTAAATCGCACTGGTCGAACCATCGGCTTCATTCCACGGCCGCAATCCAGTGAGCATCAGGACAACGGCGCTAATCACAATGGCGAGGCAGGGAAGCAGCAGATTCTTACGAATCGAACGCAGCGAGGTCGCGCGCCACGCAAGCAGCGGACCCACTCCGGTGAGGAAGATCAGAAACAGGCCTATCGGGACAGCGACGCGGTTGTAATAGAACGGCCCCATCGTCTCTTTGGAGCCCTGCACGTACTCCGAGAGCACCGGATACAGCGTGCCCCACAGGATCGTGAAGCAGGCGGCGAGCAGGACGATGTTATTGAACAGGAAGCTCGACTCGCGCGAGACGTACGACTCGAGGTGGTTTTCAGTCTTCAGGTGGTCGCTCTGCCGGATGAACGTGAACACGCACACGATCAAAATCAGCAGAAGAAAGGCATAGAACCAGTACCCGATATCACTCTCAGCAAACGCGTGCACGCTTGAAACCAGGCCGGACCGCGTGAGCAGCGTGCCGAGAATCGACAGCATGAACGTCGTGAAGATGAGCCAGACGTTCCAGCGCTTCATCATGCCGCGCTTCTCCTGCATCATCACCGAGTGCAGAAATGCCGTTCCCGCAAGCCACGGCATCAGCGACGCGTTCTCGACCGGGTCCCATCCCCAATACCCGCCCCATCCCAGCACGGCGTACGCCCAGTGCATGCCCAGGCAGATACCGCAGGTAAGAAATAACCACGTCACCATCGTCCAGCGGCGCGTGATGTGAATCCACTTCTCGCCCGGATAGCGCATCATGAGCGCGCCCAGCGCGAACGCAAACGGCACGCTGAACCCTACGTAGCCCAGATACAGCATAGGCGGATGAATCACCATCTCGGGATACTGCAGCAGCGGATTGAGCCCGAAGCCGTCCGCGTGCAGCGGCCCGGGCGCGATGGCAAACGGGGGCGCCGCGAAGACGAGTAGCAGAAGAAAGAAGATCTGGATCGCGCTGAGGATCGTGGACGCGTACGCGTGCAGCGTAACGTCAGCTTTATCTCGGACCCGCATCACGAAACCGTAGGCGGAGAGCAGCCATGCCCAGAGGAGCAGCGAGCCTTCCTGGCCGGACCACAGCGCAGAGAACTTGTACAGCGTGGGCAGATCGCGGTTGGTGTGGTGAAGAATGTAGTCGACTGAAAAGTCGTTCGTAAACGCCGCCCAGATGAGCGCGAACGCTGCGCAGGAGATTGCGATAAAGCTGGCGATGCCGGCGCGTCTTGAGGTCTCGCGAAGGCCTTCTGCAGAAACAGCCAGTTGGCGACCCGTAGCGAGTGCGCGCAGCGAGACAGCGCCGCTGAACAGCGTATACACGCAGAACATCAGCGCAAACAGAAGAGAGAGGTCGCCGAACGACGGCATGGGGTGCAGCATGGGCGAGCGAAGGTCCTCGCCTTCTATTTTCGCAGAGATGACAGGACGGTGCAGCCGAGCTGCGAGCCCTCGAGCTAAGCCGAAGCACCCTGAGCAGCGTTCGAGGAGATGAGCCGGTGCACGCTGGCAAGCAGATTATCTGGAAGCAGCGGCTTGAGGCGAAACTCCACTCCGAGCGCCTCGTATTCTTCTTCAGCTTCCGCCATGCCACTGATCACCAACACCGGCAGCGCGGGCTGAAACTGACGCAGGTGGGACACGAACTCCGACCCCGTCATGCCCGGCATAATGTGATCCGTAAGAATCAGATCGATCGGCTCGGGGAAGTCATTGTTTCTCAACTGCTCGAGCGCACGTTCTGGACTCAGAACCGCGATGACGAAGTATCCGGCGCGCTTCAGGATGGTCTGGCGTGTCGCCGCTTGCACAGCATTGTCGTCGATAAGCAGGATGGTGGCGGACATTCATTCCCTTGCCGTAATAATTCTGCGCTGACCTTAATACACGAAGAACGGCCAGCCTGCTTTCCGGTACTGATTAGGATGCTGCCCAACCGTCAGAGGCAGCCTGAGGAATTCACGGTTCTGTAATGTTCCTCTTTTGAGTTGCGAACGAGTATCGCACGGGCACAGCAGATGCGGCGATGCAAGCTCTCTTCCACACGGGATTCAACGGCTTAGCTGCGATAATGCCTCATGAAGCGCCGCGTGATCCGACAATATGAGTTCATCCGAAAGATCGGTTCGGGCGGCAGCGGCGTTGTTTTCCTGGCCAACGATACCCTCCTGCAGCGGCCTGTCGTCCTGAAACTGCTCAAGCGCGGCGCGCAGACCGCCGAGCAGATGCGCGCCACGCAGCTCCGAGAGGCCCGCCTGGCCTCCGCCATCGATCACCCGAATGTCTGCGCCATCTACGAGGTAGGCGAAGAGGACGACGAAGCCTACATTGTCATGCAATACATCCCCGGCAAGAGCCTCGACAAGGTCATCGCCGAGGGCCCCGCGAATGTGCAGCTGGTGCTCTCGAGTGGCATGCAGATCTCCGATGGTCTGCAGGCTGCCCATAACCTGGGCATCTTTCATCGCGACCTGAAGCCCGCGAACGTCATGTTGACCGACGGAGGGTTGATCAAGATTCTCGACTTCGGCCTCGCTCGGCAGCTCAAGCGCGAGACGCTGAGCGAGCCGAACGGAGATTTCGATCCGTCGATGCCGTCGCAGCCGCCGCAGATCCCACCAGGCGCAACCTACACCGCGCGCGGTGGAACCATCGCCTACATGGCGCCCGAGCAGTTCGTCACCGGCCAATCCAGCGTGCAGAGTGACATTTTCGCGCTCGGCCTGATTCTCTACGAGATGGTCAGCGGACGGCATCCCTTTCACCGTCCCGATGCGCAGGAGCTGCAGAGCATCCGTGCGATCCAGTTTGCCGATCCGCCGCCGTTGCGCGAAATCGTTCCGGAAATTCCGCGTGAGTTGGAGAGCGTGATCGCGCGCTGCCTGGAAAAGCAGCCCTCGGCGCGCTACGGCTCGGCGGCCGAGGTGCGCGAAGGTCTCAAGACCATTGTGAAGTCGCTGCAGCTTGACTCCATGGTGATGCCCGGCGAGGGCGCCATCAACATGCCCGCACAGCAGCGGCTCGATCTCGAGACACCGGAAGAAGAGAAGCGCACCACCGGCATCCTCTCAATGCTGGCCGAGCGATTCCGCGAGAGCACAGTGAGCCATGAGAAGAAGCCTACCGAGATCGTCGTGCTTCCGTTTGTGAACCTCGGCACCACGGAGGCGCAACACTTCTTCGGCCAGGCGCTCGCCGACGCCATCGCCACACGCCTCGCGAAGGTTCCCACCCTCGTCGTGCGCCCATCGAGCACGCTGATGAGCATTCCCACCC
>DASYBN010000270.1:0-29440 GCA_036500785.1 Acidobacteriaceae bacterium | reverse complement strand
CGTCATGTTGACCGACGGCGGCCTCATCAAGATTCTGGACTTCGGCCTCGCTCGGCAGCTCAAGCGCGAGACGCTGAGTGAACCGAACGGAGACTTCGATCCGTCGATGCCGTCGCAGCCGCCGCAGATCCCGCCGGGCGCAACCTACACCGCACGCGGCGGCACGATCGCCTACATGGCGCCCGAGCAGTTCGTCACCGGACAGTCAAGCGTGCAGAGCGACATCTTTGCTCTCGGCCTGATCCTCTACGAGATGGTCAGCGGACGGCATCCCTTCCACCGTCCGGATGCGCAGGAGCTGCAGAGCATCCGCGCGATCCAGTTTGCCGATCCGCCGCCCTTGCGCGAGATCGTTCCGGAGATTCCGCGCGAGTTGGAGAGCGTGATCGCGCGTTGCCTGGAAAAGCAGCCCTCGGCGCGCTACGGCTCGGCGGCCGAGGTGCGCGAAGGTCTCAAGACCATTGTGAAATCGCTGCAGCTTGACTCCATGGTGATGCCCGGCGAGGGCGCCATCAACATGCCCGCACAGCAGCGGCTCGATCTCGAGACGCCGGAAGAAGAGAAGCGCACCACTGGCATCCTTTCAATGCTGGCCGAGCGCTTCCGCGAGAGCACGGTGAGCCATGAGAAGAAGCCGACGGAGATCGTCGTGCTTCCGTTTGTGAACCTCGGCACCACGGAGGCGCAACACTTCTTCGGCCAGGCGCTCGCCGACGCCATCGCCACACGTCTCGCGAAGGTTCCCACGCTGGTCGTGCGCCCATCGAGCACGCTGATGAGTATTCCCACCCGGCAGCTTGACCCGCTGAGCATCGGGCGCAAGCTGCTGGTCAAGTTTGTCCTCGCGGGCAGCTTCCTGCGCGACGAGCGCGGCTTCAACCTGAACTGGCAGCTTCTCGATGTCGAACGGCAGAGCGTGCGCACCGGCGGCGCTATCAGCGTCGAGAGCTTCGATCTCATCGCCGTCCAGACTGAGATATGCGACGACGTCTTCGCCGAGTTGCAGGGAACCGGTGAATTGAGCAGCGGTGTCGCGGCTTCCAGCGCTGGCCCGTCGCTGGGCGGCGCGGTCTCGGAGGAGTACCTGCAGGCCCGCGCTCTGCTGTCCTCCTTCATGATGCGCACCGGAAATCGCGACGAACTGGACCGTGCCCGCGAGCTGTTCGAACACGTCGTCGCCCGCGATCCTGGCTACTCGCCCGGATGGTCAGGCCTCGGCATCACGCACCTGCAGTACGTTCGTCATGGTCTCGGCGGCCAGATGCACGTGCTCGAGGCCCGCAGAGCGTTCGACCGCGCGCTCGAGCGCGACCCCGACTCCGTCGAGGCGAATCTCTACCGTGTCTACATGCTCCTGTCACGCGGCGAAAAGGAGAGCGCACGCCACGGCATTGAACATCTGTTGCAGGAGGCCGGCAATGACTGGAACGTTCATCTTCTTGCCGGCATTACGCTGCGCAACGACGGGCTCTACGAAGAGGCGCTCGGTCAGTTCAACACCTCATTGCGCCTCAATCCGACCAACGCCGCGATGATCTACAACCACCGGGCTCGCGTTTACCAGTACCAGAACCAGCTGGAGCTCGCGAGCGATGAAATCGAGAAGGGCCTGACGCTCGAACCCCGGCAGCCGCTCCTGCGCATCTCAAAGGGCTATCAGCAGATGCGCGAAGGGCAGCTATCACGCGCGGTCGATACGCTGGAGACCGTGATTCGCGACGACGCATCGCTGCGAATTGTCTTCCCCACGATCGCCATGTGCTACGTCCAGCTGGGCGACCGCACCCGCGCAGCCACGTTCATCACCGAAGACGTGCTGTCCGCCGCCGAGGCCGACAGCGAAATGGCATACCGCCTGGCGACCTACTTCGCCGTCGAGGAGGACGCGCCCGAGGCCCTCCACTGGCTGCGCCGCGCCATCTACCTTGGCAACGAAAACTATCCCTGGTTCAGCAAGAACCCCGCTTGGCGCGGCATGAGCGAAAACGCAGACTTTCAGCGCACCCTGGAGGACCTTAAAAAGATCTACCGGCGGAACCAGAAGAACTGGAAGAGGTTACTTGGGTAAGGGCAAAAAGGCGTGCCTTCCCATGCTAAAATCCCGTCACGGTTTTAGAGTGAAATCGAGGTTCCTGTGCCAACCAAACCGATAATTCTGCTGGAGTTCAACGAGCTCTGCCCCAGTCTGATGACGCAGTTCATCGAAGAGGGCCACCTTCCCAACTTCAAGCGGCTCCGCGACTCCTCGGCCATCTTCACGACCGAGGCCAAGGAGCGTGCGCCCTATCTCGAGCCCTGGATTCAGTGGATTAATGTCCATGCGGGTGTGCCCTTCAGCGAGCACGGCGTCGAGCACCTGGGTGAAAGTGCCAAGGTAAAGCAGCCGGCCGTTTGGGATCTGCTCTCCCATGCGGGAATGAAGGTGTGGATCTGCGGAAGCATGAACGTGCATTGCACCTCCAGTGTGAAGGGTGACCTTCTGCCCGACCCGTGGACAGCCGAGTCGATGACCCGGCCGCCGGAACTGCTTACGTATAACCGCTTCATCCGCAAGCAGGTGCAGGAGCACAGCAACGCCTCCGCGAAGTTCGCGAAGACCGACTACCTGCGCTTCGTCGCATTTATGTTGAAGCACGGCCTCAGCCTGCATACGGTAAAGAGCGCAGTGAGGCAGCTCTCGAAGGAGCGCTCCGAGGGAAAACGCTGGCGCCGCGCGTTCATCCTCGATCTGCTGCAATATGACGTCTTCCGCCACCTGTATCAGAAGGGAAAGCCGGACCTTTCCACCTTCTTCCTGAACAGCACGGCCCACATGCAACACTGCTACTGGCGCAATATGCAGCCTGAGGTCTTCAAGATTCAGCCTACCGAGGCAGAGCAGAAGGAGTACTCGTCCGCCATCCTCGAGGGTTACGTGCACATGGACCGGCTGATTGCGCGCATTCTGGACCTGGTTGGTGACGATGCGACGATCTTCTTCTCGACCGCGATCAGCCAGCAGCCGTATCTGAAACTCGAGGACCAGGGCGGAAAACACATCTACCGGCCGTCGGACATTCCACGCTTTGTCCGCTGGGCCGGCATCACCGACCTCAAGCAGTGCAACCCGGTCATGGCCGAGCAGTTCTGGCTCGAGTTCGAAACACACGAGCAGGTCGAAGCCGCAGCCGCGGTGCTCAACGCTATCACAGTCAACGGCGAGAAAGCCTTCGACATCAAGGTGGAGGACACGGCTCTGTTCACCGGCTTCTCCATTCGCAAGAAGATTTCGCAGGACGCAGTGATGGTAAGTCCCGTCAACGGCGCGTCCATCCGTTTCTTCGATCTGCTGTATGCAATCGAAGGCATGAAGAGCGGAATGCATCATCAGGATGGAATCCTGTGGATCCGCGATTCGCGCATATCGAAGTCTTCCAACCCACGCGTTGCGCTGGAGTCGATCGCACCGACGATTCTCGACCTGCTCGCAGTTCCGATCCCTGCGCACATGAAGGATCCGTCGCTGCTCCGCGCTCGCCCAACCGTGCAGGCGCCTTCGTATGCGGAGGAGCTGCAGCCGGCGTCCTAGCTGTTTCAGCCCAACCGGCAATGTTATCGAATGCGAAACGGCCCTTCCGAAGGAGGGCCGTTCTGCATTCGTGTTCGGGGGCCTAGTGAGACAACTGTGCAGTCTGCGCCGGAGAAGGGACGGAAAGCGGCTCATCCAGACTGAAGGCAAGGCCGGAGCCAACCGGCAACTCCTGTTGAACGTCTCGCCTTAGCCACCAGATGGCTCCCGCGCCGACGCCGATACCCGCGCCAACCACCGCGCCGACTCCTCCACCGATCATCGCGCCGGCAACTGTTGTGGTCGCCGTTGTGAACCCGACCGCAGCCAGCGCCGTCTTGGGATGATCGCTGCCAATGACTGTCCCCTCCGAGTTCACGTGCGCGTCTGCGAAGTTGTCGAGGTTCGTCAGATCGGCATGGATGCGGTGAGTCGTGCTATCCGGAAAGGTGATGAACTCCGGCTGCAGACGGATCGATGCGCGGCCGGTGAATCGGCGTCCGCCATGCACCTCCGTAACCCGGCCGCGAATCTGCGACCCCGCCGGAATAAGAACGTGACCATGCTGCATCACCGGTTGCACAAGCTCGGCAAGGAACGTGTCTCCCACGTGACTCTGCTGAGTGGAGAGCGGATTCTGCAGACGTGCGCGCAGCGTAGTCCCTTCGTTGAGCTGCCCCGGAACATCCGGCGCGGAGGTGACAATCATGGCGTCAGGATCTGACACCCGCAGCGGCCGCCGCATCTCCGCGCTCTGCGGCGCAGTAGCAACCGGTGCAGGCGTACTCTCTACCGGCTGCAAGCTGTTGCTCGTATCGCCGGGTACTGCCGCCCGAACATCCGGCGATGGCTTTACGTAGTGTGGCGTTGACGACGGGTCGGGCGCGATCGTGATCGGATCGTCCAGCCGCTCAGGGTGTGAAGTACCGGTCATCTGCCCATACGCCGCGGGAAGGAAAATCGTGGCCGCGGTCAGGGCGGCAAGGGTGAGTCTGAGCTTCATACAAAAACCTCTCAGGCCGGCGCGCGTAGCGCCGGTGCTTTGAGGATAGGACGTTCCCACACGCAGTTTGGCGCCTTTTGCCCCTTCGGGCATCCACCGGATTAACCCACGGAGCGCACCGCAGCCACAGAGGAGCCATCCACCACATCACGATAGAAGCGTTCGTACAGTGGAATGATGCGCGACGCGCAGAACTTTGCCTGGGCGGTGCGCCGAGCCTCCATCGCCATATCCTCTAGGCGGGCGCTGTCGGAGAGCAGCTCAACGCCGGCCTCCGACATTCCAGCGATGTCGCCGACCTCGAACAACAGCCCGTTCTCATCGTGCTGGATCAGCTCAGGTACGCCGCCCACGCGCGTCGCGATCGCAGGCACGCAGCAGGCCATCGCCTCAAGAGCTGCAAGCCCGAAGCTCTCCATTTCGCTCGGCATCAGCATCAGGTCGGCCAGCGGAAGCAGCTCATGGACATTCTCCTGCTTGCCCACAAACTCCACGCGATCGCCGATCCCCATGCGCTTGGCCAGGTACTCGGCGGCAGACCGTTCCGGCCCGTCGCCGATCATCAGCAGACGCGCAGGAAGCTCCTTTGCAATACGCGCGAACACGGACACGACATCCAGAACGCGCTTCACTGGCCGGAAGTTCGAGAGGTGCACCAGCAGCCGCTCATGCGGTTCAGCAAAGCGCGGCCGCTCCCGCGCAACGAGCTCCGGGTCGCGCCGGTACAAATCGCAGTTCACAAAATTGCGAATCACTTCAATCGGCCGCTCGACCGAAAACGCATCCCGGGTCCGCTCCCGCAGATACTCCGAGATTGCGGTTACGCCATCCGACTGCTCAATGCCGAACCGCGTGATCTGCAGATACGAGCGGTCCAAGCCGACCAGCGTAATGTCGGTCCCGTGCAGCGTGGTGATGAACGGAAGATGAATGCCTTGCGCAGCGAGCATCTGCCGCGCCAGCAGAGCCGACACCGAGTGCGGAATCGCATAATGTACGTGCAGCAGATCGAGCGCGTAGATCTCCGCGACCTCCGCCATCCGCGTCGCAAGCGCGAGATCGTACGGCGGATACTCGAACAGCGGATAGTTCGAGACCGGGACCTCATGATAGTGAATGTTCGCCTCGCGCCCGTTCAGCCGGAACGGCTGCGAATACGTAATGAAGTGCACCTCATGCCCGCGCGCAGCCAGCTCAATGCCCAGCTCCGTCGCGACAACGCCGGAGCCGCCATACGTGGGATAACAGGTGATGCCAATCTTCATGCTGTTCCGTCACTGCTCCGATGAGATGCCGGCAGAGCGTCGAGCTCTCCGTAATGGATGAGTTCCACGCCACATGGATTCAGGCTGTTCGATGAAGACGGCGTAAATGCCGTCAACAGCGCGCGCCTCTCAATCTCTCGCTCCGCACGCAGCCGGGTCGTAATCGCGTCGAGATCGCTATCGTTGTATCCGGGATGGCACACGAGCTCCCACGTGCCGCTCGGGATCTCACGGCATAGCGCGCTGAGCGTCGAGCCGTTGAGCTGTCCTGTCGCCGAGATGCCAATTGTTCCTCGCGTGGTAAGGATGCGCCGTTCGTCAATCGGGGGAGACGCTTCGAACCGGCGGCGGCCAGGCTCAAACGCACGCACAAGCAGACTTCGCTGCACGCTCCCGCTCAACCCCGCCGCCCATCGTGGCTCAAAGGGATTGCGAATTGCGCGGATTCCCGACTGTTCAAGCGCGCGAAGGATGGGCCGCGTGACACGCGAGAGCAGGTGAGTGTGTTTGTGCGTATCGACGTGCGTCAGGCGAAGCCCCGTCTGCTGCAGCTTCTGAATCTGCGCCAGCGCCTCGCGCTCGATCTCATCCTGGCGAATCGCGCCGCGCAGCACGCCGAGCGCGAAATCAACCAGCGATCGCCGAAAGCTGCGGCGGTTAGGCCCAAGCAGCGTTGGAATGCTTGCCGGATCAGAAACCGGCGTCCCATCCACCAGCACAATATGACAGCCCACCCCGAGCCCCGGGCGGGTCTGCGCCAGCGCGACGGCATCATCGAACGCTGCGCCCGTGGCCATAAGCGTCGCCGACGTTACAGCGCTGGCGTCATGCAGCTCGGCGATCGCACGGTTCACGCCCGGCGTCAGCCCGAAATCGTCCGCATTGATAATCAGCCGAACAGGCATAAGGCAGAGACGCGACGGACCGGGCTTCGGACGCGACGGCTCGCCCTCGCCGAGTGTACCGTACGAGTTGACGCGGTCTCTTCGGCTTGCCATCATGCTTCGGGCAACTCGCCGGCTTCTGCGCCGCGCTCAATGAGGAGAAGGGAAGTCCATGGCCGATCTCACCTATCAGTCTGGTTTTGCGAACGAATTCGCCACTGAGGCGCGTGCCGGCGCCTTGCCCGTGGGGCAGAACGCGCCGCAGCGCAACGCCTTCGGCCTATATACCGAGCAGGTGAGTGGATCATCCTTTACCGCTCCGCGTGGCAAGAATCGCCGCACGTGGATGTACCGCATCCGTCCGTCTGTAGTGCACGAGCCTTATCAACGGTTCCCGAAGCAGACGCTTTGGACGAGCGGCCCGTTCGACGAGGTGCCCACCCCGCCCAACCAGATGCGCTGGAATCCGCCCGAATTTCCCTCGACGCCGACGGATTTTGTTGAAGGCGTAACCACACTTGGCGGCAGCGGCGATCCCGCCATGCAGGATGGTTGCGGCGTTCACATCTACACCGCAACGGCCTCCATGAAGGACCGTTACTTCTACAACGCCGACGGCGAGATGCTCATCCTGCCGCAACAAGGTGCGCTTCGCTTCGCCACCGAGTGCGGCATCCTCGATGTCACCCCCGGCGAGTTGGTCGTGATTCCGCGCGGGATCAAGTTTCGCGTTGAGCTCCTCGACAAGACCGCCCGCGGTTACATCTGCGAGAACTATGGCGAGCCGTTTCGCCTGCCGAATCTCGGTCCCATCGGCGCCAACGGTCTCGCCAATCCGCGCGACTTCCTCACGCCCGTCGCCGCCTTCGAGGATCGCGAAGGTGAGGTCGAGGTCGTCTCGAAGTTCCTCGGCCACCTTTGGCACGCGACCTACAATCACTCGCCAATAGACGTCGTCGCCTGGCACGGCAACTACGCGCCGTACAAGTACGATATGGCGCGATTCAACTGCATCAACACGGTGAGCTTTGATCACCCCGACCCATCCATCTTCTGCGTGCTCACCGCGCCCTCCCACCTCGAAGGCGTCGCGAACGTCGACTTCGTTATCTTTCCCCCGCGTTGGCTCGTCTCCGAGCACACCTTCCGTCCGCCCTGGTTTCATCGCAACATGATGAACGAGTTCATGGGCCTCATCTACGGCGCCTATGACGCGAAGGCCGAGGGCTTCCTTCCCGGCGGCGCCAGCCTGCACAACTGCATGTCCGGCCACGGCCCCGACGCCGAGACCTTCGAGAAAGCAAGCGCAGCCGATCTAAAACCGCAGCACGTCAAGGACACGCTCGCGTTCATGTTTGAAACTCGCTTGCCCGTCCGTCCCACTCGTTGGGCACTCGAATCGAAAATTCTGCAGCACGAATATTACGAATGCTGGCAGGGGCTCAAACGACTTTATCCCGGCGATGCAAAGTAGCATGACCGCAACACACGCGCTTCTTCGCGAATCGATCGACTACGCAGGCCTCTTTCCACCGGCCGCTCTCGATCTCGATATAGCCGTGAGCAACTACGCCGCCTACCGCGCCGGTCGAGACTCCTGGGCGCTCGGCCGTCTCGTGCTTCCCGCTTCGAAGCTCGCGGAGCTTGCCCACCGTTGGCCCGAGCACGTGCGCGACTGGCCGATCAGTCTTCTGCTCGGACCGGACTTCCTCGGAGACATGCAGCTCGCGGCAGGCGTAGGACTGCGGCCTGAATCCGTTGAGTGCAGGCCGGCGCAGCTCGACGACATTAGAGCAATCCGCGCGCTGCTGCGAACAGACGCGGAGCTTTTCGTGGAAGCGGGTCCGGGAATCGCACTCGACGATCTCTTAGCCACTCTCCACCGTGTCGGCGCCTGCGCAAAGATTCGCACCGGCGGCGTGACGCCGGACGCAATCCCTACCGTCGGCGATGTCGCAGCCTTCCTCTGCGCCTGCGCGCGCCGCGGCGTGCGATTGAAAGCGACCGCTGGCCTGCATCACGTAGTTCGCGCCGAGCATCCGCTGACGTATGCCGCGGACGCACCGAGGGCGAACATGCATGGCTTCCTAAACTTCTTCGTATCGAGCATGCTGGCGATGCGCGGTGAAGAAAACAACGTCGAGTCCTGCCTCCGAGAAACCTCCACTGACGCGTTCCAGACCAGCGAAGATCGCATCACGTGGCGCGACAAACAATTCGCCCTCGATGAAATTGAACGCATGCGCGCAAACTTCGCGTTGAGCTTCGGCTCATGCTCGTTCGAGGAGCCGATCGCAGACCTTCGCGCAATGGGATGGCTCGCATGAGACAGAAGAGCTGGGTAAAGTCCGCGAATGCGCCGGACTGCGGGTTTCCGCTGGAGAATCTTCCGTTCTGCGCGTTTCAGACAGATCGCGGCGAGCAGCATCTCGGAGTGGGCATCGGCGATTCCATCCTCGATCTAGCCGAACTCGTCCGCTGCGGCGAACTAAACGACCCTGCCTGCGAGCAGCCGACACTCAACATGTTGATGGCCCGCGGCCGGGAAGGGAATAACGAGCTTCGCAGCGCGCTCACTCTCATGCTCTCGCACGCAGCCCACCCCGGCATGATCGACAAATTGAAGCCGCTCTTGCGGCCCATGAACAACGCGCGATTCTGCCTGCCGGTTGCCATCGGGGACTACACCGACTTCTACGCCTCGATTCACCACGCGACCAACGTCGGCAAGTTATTTCGCCCCGACCAGCCTCTGCTGCCCAACTACAAGTTCGTTCCCATCGGCTATCACGGCCGTGCCTCCTCGATCGTCATGAGCGGAACGCCGGTGCGGCGACCGTCCGGCCAGCGGAAGCTGCCCAATGAAGATGCACCGACCTTCGGTCCGTCGCGCCAGATGGACTACGAACTGGAACTCGGTGCATGGATTGGCGCCGGAAACACGCTCGGCGACCCGATCGACATCGACGCAGCCGAGCAGCACGTGTTCGGATTTTCCATCGTGAACGACTGGTCCGCGCGCGACATTCAGGCATGGGAGTACCAACCGCTTGGCCCGTTCCTTGGCAAGAGTTTCGCGACGACCGTCTCGCCCTGGGTTGTGACCATCGACGCGCTCGAGCCATATCGCGCTCCCCTCGCAGCGCGCGCTTTAGGCGACCCGCAGCCGTTACCGTATCTGGCTTCACGCGAGCCGGGGAAGCAGGGAATCGATTTTCAACTCGAGGTCTATCTCTCGACGCAAAAAATGCGCGACGCTGCACTTGCGCCGGTCAAACTCAGCTCCGTCCGCGCCACCGATCTCTACTGGAGCTTCGCCCAGATGGTCGCGCACCACACCAGCAACGGATGCAATCTTCGCACCGGCGATCTCCTCGCCAGCGGCACCATCTCCGGCCCGCAGCCCGGATCCCAGGGCTGCCTTCTCGAGATCACGCGTCGCGGCGCCGAGCCCCTGCAGCTTCCCTCCGGCGAGCAGCGCAGCTTCCTCGAAGATGGCGATGAGATTACCTTTACCGCCCTCTGCGAACGCGACGGCCTGCCCCGCATCACCCTCGGAGAATGCCAGGGACGCATCATTCCTGCTACTCTTTCCAACCGGGCGGTAGCTGCAGAGAACTAACGCCGCCTGCTGCGCCTCCCGCGCACCACAACACAAAGGAGGGCCCTCATGGCCGCGATCGCTCCCAGCCCCCAACCCATTGCGCAGGACTTTCTCCCGCTCAAGGGAACGGACCACATCGAGTTCTACGTCGGCAACGCCCGCCAGGCGGCTTACTTCTATCGCGCCGCCTTCGGCATGTCTCTCGTCGCGTACGCCGGTCCTGAAACCGGCCGCCGTGACCGCGCCTCATACGTTCTCCAGCAGGGCAAAATTCGCTTCGTCCTTACGACCGCTCTGCGCCCCGACTCCGACATCGCTGCACACGTGCAGAAGCACGGCGATGGTGTCCGCGCCATCGCGCTCTGGGTGGACGACGCCCGTAGTGCGTGGGAGGAGACCACCAAGCGCGGCGCGCGTTCCGTGCAAGAGCCGACCGTCATCGAGGACGCAGACGGTCGCGTCGTCATCTCTAGCATCGCCGCCTACGGCGATACCCTGCACACCTTCGTCGAGCGCGCCGACTATCGCGGAGTCTTCTTCCCCGGCTATCAAGCCATGCCCCCCGACACCGTCGCCCGGCCCGTCGGCCTGCTGCACGTCGACCACATCGTCGGCAACGTAGGCTGGAACGCGATGAATGAATGGGTCGACTTCTACGCGAAGGTCATGGGCTTCTCGCTCTACCAGCACTTCGACGACAAGGACATCTCCACCGAATACTCCGCGCTCATGTCCAAGGTCATGGCCAACGGCAACGGCTACGTCAAGTTCCCCATCAACGAGCCGGCCGAAGGACGCCGCAAATCGCAGATCGAGGAGTACCTCGACTTCTACGGCGGCCCTGGCGTGCAACACATGGCGCTCGCCACCAAAGACATCGTCACCACAGTCACGCAGATGCAGCAGCAGGGCGTCAGCTTTCTCACCGTGCCGCATACCTACTACGCGGAGCTGCAAGACCGCGTCGGCAAAATCGACGAACCGATCGAAGAGCTCGAGCGCCTCGGCATTCTCGTCGACCGCGACGATGAAGGCTACATGCTGCAGATCTTCACGCGTCCCGTACAGGACCGCCCAACCGTGTTTTACGAGATCATCCAGCGCAAGGGCAGCCGCAGCTTCGGTAAGGGCAACTTCAAGGCGCTCTTCGAAGCCATCGAGCGCGAGCAGGCCCTCCGCGGGAACCTCTAGCCGCCACAGCGGCGCGAACTCGTTTGGAGCTCACGCCGCTGTTCGCCTACACTGAATACCTGGATGGGCGGATAGCTCAGTTGGTTAGAGCGCCTGCCTTACAAGCAGGATGTCGGGGGTTCGAGTCCCTCTCTGCCCACCATCCTTCTCTCACCACTGCATCTCAACATCCTCGCCTTGCGCCGACGCGCTCTCCTGTGTTCTGCTGAGTGCGGCGATGGAATCCGCCTTAACCGCGCTCCGAAACGGAGTGCTGATGACTCCTGACAGGGATCTCTGTCAGCGGAGTCACTCGCCCGGAGCTCCCACAAAAATTTCAGAGCCGCAGCCGCCTGAGGGCAATCCCTGCTGCGCGCTCAACGATAGGAGACGGCAGACATGCAGAAGTATCTGCTGGTTGCACTAGGAGGCGCTCTCGGCTCCGTCACCCGCTTCTGGGTCGGCACCACCGTCGCCGGCCGGCTCGGCACCAGGTTCCCCTACGGAACGTTCCTCATCAACATCACCGCATGTCTCATCATCGGGTTCTCACTCGAGTATCTCGGCCAGCACCTCGAGCTCACGCCCGCCTGGCGCTATCTCATCCCCATCGGCTTCGTCGGCGCATACAGCACCTTCTCCACCTTCGAGTGGGAGATTCTCTCCAACCTGCAGCTCGGCGCCTTTTTCATCGCAGGACTGTACCTCGCTCTCAGCGTTATCCTCGGTCTGGTCGCCGTCTGGTGCGGCATGGTGCTGGCCAGAATGATCTCCTGAGCACCGCGAACTGAAGCTTTCAACCAATCATGCACGGGAGTTCATATGCTCTCCGCCGGCAAAGCACTCAAGGTATCCATCTATCTCGCGGAAGGCGCGAAGCACCACGGAGTCTCCTCTTACTCCGCGATCCTCGACTTCCTCTTCTTCCACAAGGTCTCGGGTGCGAGCGTCTTCAAAGGCGTCGCCGGCTTCGGCGCCCACCATCATCTCCACGCCAGCACGATCGTCGAAATCTCCGATCACCTGCCGCTCAAAATCGAGTTCATCGAATCGCCCGAGAAGGTCAACGCCCTTCTCGACAAACTGAAGGAGCTTGCCGGTTCCGCGCTCATCGAGGTGCAGGAAACCACCGTCCTCAAACCTGCCGCTAGCGCCCAGACCTGACGGCGATGGGATTCACAAGGCGTTCGCAGAGCACCCGCAAATCTGTTAGACTCGTGAATGTTGCGCGCGCCTCGGTTTCGAGTTCGAGCAGAGCTGGAGCCAGCCGCCGCGAGTAGATTCAACCAGGTTGTGCATTCAACTTGGGGACGTAGCTCAGTTGGTTAGAGCGCTGCCCTGTCACGGCAGAGGTCGCGGGTTCGAGCCCCGTCGTCCCCGCCACTAAACTCCAAGAACAAAGAGTTTGTGGCAACAGACCAAAGTGACAAATCCAGAAAAGGGTGCTGGCGACGGCGCTGAACATTAGCTTGCCTCCTCCGGTCGAGCTTCGACGATCTTTCTGCCGTCGTTTTGCTTGCGCGAAGAGACCCATCCGAGACGTGCGAGGGTGCTGAAATTTTCTTCCCCACGTCCAGAAACAGCTGCATCACTCGGTCGTAACGCAGGCAAATTACAGGTTCAGATCACCTCCAGATTGGTACGTTGGGCTAATCCGCCTGAGCCGGGATGAGCGCTGCAAAGGTAACCATGGAATCGGGCCAGAGTTCGGCGAGCGCCCGCTGAACGAAGCGTCATCTCATCAAATCCGCTCAGGTTGGGACACATAATCACGCGGCGATTTCCAGGCAGCGGCCACAGATTGGCCGAGGCATGCAGAAGCTGACGCAACGTCTCCGGTTCATCTGATGGAAGCCAGCAGGTGTCGAACATCACAACCTCTTCGATCCCGCGATCTGTGCGTATCGGGCTGAGGACCACGAATGAGCAGCCACAAGGCCGTCCGTTTGCATCCTCGAGCAGCAACAGCTTGCGAGGCCGTGGATCACGGAGATAATGCGTGAAGATAGCCTGATCGGGGGCGCTCCAGAGGACGCCGGGAAAGCGGCGTGCGAGGTCTCGAACCACATGGGTCAGAGGCTCCAGAATTTCAACGGGACGTACGTTCCATTGGCCGCTCTTTGTATCCTCCCGGCTGATAAAGGCATAGTTCCCGTACTCGCCCAGAGAATGCGTCTCGAATCCTGCAGCCTGGTACGCGCGGAGAAGCGTGTTTCCGCCGACCGAGTCAGGAACGGCGAAGGTTATTACCGGAATTTCGAGATCCCGGAGAGACCTCAGCAGGCAGGCATAGAGGCCCTTCGCGATTCCGTGGCCTTGCCATGCCGGCCGAACGCATACGAAAGATACGACGGCGGCGTTCAGTTCAATAGGTCCAGACTGCAGACGGCGTCGGGTGGCCGCGGCGAAACCCACAAGGTCACCTCTGTCATACGCCGCTGCGGCGGGCAGTGTGACTTCTGACGGAAATGCCATCTGCCATGAAACGTATGCGGGAGAGTAGTCCAGTACAGGGGGCTTCCACGCCTCACGGAGAATGTTGCTGGCTTCTTCCGCGAGAGACCTTCCTTCTGCTAGTTCGAAGCGAAAGGGCACCGTGTACTTCCTGTCATGAAAAGGGCTTGAACTCCGGCGCGGTCTTCATTACATCTGGCCAGTTCCGCGGCTCGATGCCGTGCTGTTCGATGAAGGCATGTACCCATCGCTCGAGTCCAAACGCAACGCAGACGCTGTGCATTGCACCTCCGGTCTCCACGTTGATGTTGAAGGCGCGACCGAAGAAGTCCGAGTGATAGTTGTGTGAGCCGACCGCCAGCCTCTCGCCCCCGGGCAGCAGAGCAGAGACCTCGTATTTGGAGTCTGAGCTGAGCTGAAAGTGGGTCTTGGATGCGGCATCTGGGGCAATGAAGAAGGGATCGCTGGCGGTACGAATCTCCGCTGCGATCTCGTGCGTTGTCAGGAAATCCGACATCATTTCAATGGAGCGTTCGCGCGCCTTGAGCACTTCGTCGCGAGATCCCATAAACACGACTTCGCGCATGGTGAAGTCCCACAGCCGGCGTAGATCTTTGATGTTCTGAGATTCATAACGAAAGCACTTGCCGCAGATGCCATGAACCGGTCCGAGGGCCGGAAGCGTCCGGTTTTCGTAGAGGTGATAGACGTGATAGCAGACGGCGGGTGACAAGCAGGCTTCAGGCGTGTCCATGTCTTGCAGTGCGTCGTCATCGCAGTCTTCTGCCTGCTGGTGACGAGCACGGAAAGCGCTGATGATGTCAACATCCTCCTTCAAGTGCGCCGCAAACGTCACGTATTGAGGAAAGGAACGGAAATAATCGCAGCGCGCCAGCACGTTGGAGGGAATGAGCGTCGGAGTCATGAGCGGATCGGCGGACCATGGATCGCCAAATCCGGCGAAGACCCGATCAAAATAGCGGAAGATCGCGAGTGCCACGCCTTCCATGGCCACCTGGCCTTTGCCGAGGAAGTGAAGATCCGCCAGCGGTCCGTGAGACCAAAAGTGTGGATTGTCCACATTGGGGCTACGAAAGACAATCTTCCGTTCCAGGCTGCGCAAAGAACGTTGAATCCGGCTCGCCAAGGTTTCCAGCGACTTCATCAGCTCCGGGCCGTGCTCCGGCGGAGCTTCGAAACTGATTCCGCTACCACTTTCATCAAACCGAACGTTCGAGATGTCCTTCGACAAAAAAGCGGACTGCTTGAGTATCTCTTCCCGCGCCATCTCGTGTGCCGGAGTCCGCAGCTGAATCGTGTACGTAGCCATCGTTCCTCTTTATTGTTGATCCCGAATCCTAAGAACAAGCTCCGCAACGGAGCGCAGGGTTCGCGCTTCAATAAATTGCGTGTCTTCGATTGAAATCTGGAAATGGTCCTCCAGATCGAGCAGAATCGGCAGAGCCATCACGGATGTGACCCCGGCGTCGTAGAAGTCCTCGTCTGGCGATAGTTCAGTCGTGAGACCCGCATTCGTCTTGAGAACCTCAAGAACAGCGTCCATGGTTTCCTGCATCTTCGGGTTTGCCGCAGTTGAATGTTCCGACATGCTCCTGATCTGCTCCTAATCCTGTGCTGTTGGGTCGAGGGTCTTCACCTGGCGCGCCGGATTACCGGCAATCAAAGCGTTTGGGGAGACCGAACTCATAACCACCGAACCAGCGGCGACGACGCTGCCCTCCCCAATTGTTACGCCAGGAAGAATCATGGCTCCTCTGCCGATCCACACATTATCTCCAATGACAATAGGGCGTACATCTTCGTCGGGTGCACGCCGTCCTTGCTGGCGCGGAATCGGATTCGCCGGATGTCCCGGTGCATCCATCATGACGACACCCTGCGATATGCGGCAATACCGCCCAATGGTCACGCTCTTACCCACCGTGAAGCTGCAGTCGTGGCCGATGCCGGTGTCGTCCCCTATGGACAGGGTGGGAGTGGGAGAATAGCTTGCGGCAAATTTGAAGCTGCACTTCCCATCGATGCGCACGTTATTGCCGGCGACAATCACGCCGTCACCCTGGATCCAGTGCAGGAAGACTCCTGTGTGAAAGTTACGGCCGTAGCTGCGGCAATACGCTTTGAAGAATGGCTCAGCGATGAAAACTCGTTTAAAGAACCAATAGATGCTGCGCAGACTGACGAAAAACCAGGCGAGCGGCGGAATGATCGGAATCGGTAAAGAGATTCGCCTTGGAAGGTAATAAACAGACCTGACAAGTTTCGCCGCCCCATGATCTGAATACCGAATGGACCTCCGCAGAGACATGTCGCCCGATGTTATCAGCAATCATTCTCAGGTTCAACGAATGAGAAACGACCCTTGAGTGCGCTGACTGCAGTGTTATTTCGGTATTTCACTGGATGATGCAGAGCCGTCCGCCATAAGTTGCCGCTAGAAACCCAAAGAGAGCGTTCACGGTACGATGCGTTTGATAAGAGCAGCGGCGGCTTGTTTCATTGCAGGAGGTTCTGCATCTGCCTGCCGCTGAGGAGCGAGCGCCAGCGGAATACGTTTGGTTACATCCGGTTCGTCGCGCCGCAACAGCCCATGGGGACCATAGGTTCGGTAAGACGGGTCGCATCGTACTCCACGCTTACGGTCAGTGTAGCCTCATGGAATGCAAGCTGACGGATTCCATCAGCCGACTTACGAAGCCGTTCATCCCGCGGCACCCGCAGGACCTTAAGGACCATGTCTGCATCGCCGGGGTCCCGGCACGAGCAGTGCAGGGAATGAGCTCCGTTCTTCGAAGAGCCCTTTGCTTCACCCGCCGCAGGAATCGCCAGAATGACCAGTTTTCAACTTTGTAATTGATTATTTCCGGCGGATATGGTCAAAAGTACTCATCAGCAGTGTATAAGGGGACATTCTCACTGCACTAGGGGCCTGTTAAAAATCCCTCCGGGATCTGTTGAGTCCATGTCGAAAAAAGTCGATCTACGCGCCGATCAGATTATGAAGGTCCTTCTCCGCGCCGGAGAGATTACGGTTCAGGACCTGGCCGATCAGGTCACCACCTCGACGCCGAGTATTCGCCGCGACCTGGCGCGCCTCGAAAAGCGGGGGCTTATTCGCCGCACGCACGGTGGCGCCACACTCGTCGAGCCGTTGCTCTACGAGCCCTTCCGCCACGACACCTCCTTCCAGTCCCGTGAGCTGCGCGCAGCCGACGCCAAACGCCGTATCGGCCTAGCAGCCGCCGAACTCGTTGGCGAGACGGACATCATCGGCCTCACCGCCGGCACGACCACCACGCAGGTCGGGCGTGCACTGCGTCACCGCAAAGGCATTTCGGTGATCACCAACGCGCTGAACATCGGCATGGAGCTCTGCAACCAGCCGTCCATCAAGACGATGATCACCGGCGGAACGCTCGCATGGGCATGGACCTTCGCGCTGGCAGGCAATTCAGCAGTCGACTTTCTCCGTGATTTCTACATGGATAAGGCGTTCATCGCGGTCACCGGCTTCGATTTGGAGCGTGGAATCACGACCCTCGAATCCGAAGAGGCGGCGGTCTCTCTTGCCATGCTGCGCAACGCCAGGAAGGTGATCGTCGTCGCTGACTCCTCGAAAGTCGGCCACGTCAGCCCTGCCCTCATCGCCCCCATCTCCCAGGTGAATGTCCTTGTCACCGATCCAGCCCTTCCGCTGGAACTGCAGAAGGAGATCGAAGCCAGGGGCATTGAAGTGATTCTGGCCTAGTGTCCGTGGTAGCGCGCATGCGCCAAACAAGCCCTCCTGTGAGGCGAATCTCACGAGAACGCGGCCCTGTGCATTCAAGGCAACGCAAAGAAACCCACTTACCCACAACCAGGCCAAGAAAATTGACGGAATGTACATTTTTCCCTTGTCAAAGTTCCCCAATAGAGTTAAATTCCATCCAATCGGGCAAAGTTTTGAGCAGCTGGGCCCCATTTGAACAAAATGGCCCGAGTCGGGAATCAACAAACGCAATAGCTCGTTTTGAGCGTACCCGCGGTCAGAACCCGCAAAGCTTTACAGATCTGCCGCGGTTTGCACCTGCGGTTTAGTCCGGCGAAACGGTTCTTTTCGTCTGCCGGATCCGGGCCAAAGTCAAAATCCAGTCCTCCCCCTGGTGATGGAAGCCCCGGCTCCATGCAAGAGGCCATTTTTGTCTCGTTCGGCGCCTCACGGCTCGTACGGGACGCTTCATTCGCATTTGCACGACTCAGATTGAAGGAGACCATCGTGAACTCACACAAAATCAGCTCCCTCTTGGCGTTATGCGGACTCTGTTTGCTCCTGCTGTTTGGGGTAACAGCGCCTATGTCGGCTCAGCAGGCTGCCGGAGCCATCACCGGAACCGTGGTGGATTCCACCGGTGCGGCCGTGGCCAACGCCACTGTCACTGCCCGCGATGTCGACCGGGGAACCGTCTGGACGACCAAGACCAGCGGTGCCGGTGTCTATAACCTGCCGCAGGTCTCCGTCGGCAACATCGCCGTGAAGGTCGAGGCGCCGGGATTCTCCCAGCAGCTGCGCAATCCCTTCAGCCTGGTCGTCAACCAGGTGGCCACCGTCGATTTTCACCTCGCAGTGGGCAGCACAAGCTCGACCGTGGAGGTCTCCACGGCTCCGCCGCTGCTCCAGCAGGATTCCACCGAGATCTCAACGCTGCTGGATGCTAACGCCGTCTCGAACCTTCCGCTCGCTTCGCGCAACATCAACCAGTTGACCCTGTTGGCCCCCGGTGTGATCAGCCCGAATGTCTTCGCCTTTCAGTCTGCGCAGACCACCTTCGGAACCGGTCGCCCGTACGTCAACGGCGCGCGTGAACAGGACAACAACTTCACCCTCGATGGTATGGACGTCAACCAGGCCGACAACAACGATGTCGCTTACGTGTCCAATCCTGACGCCATTCAGAACATCAACATCATCACCAGCAACGCGCCTGCCGACTACGGCAACTACATCGGCGGCGTCATCGTCGAGACCACCAAGTCCGGCACGAACCACTTTCACGGCAACATCTTCGAGTACTTTCGCAACACCATCCTCAATGCCAACTCCTGGCAGGACAAAGCGAATGCTTTCCTCGTCGGCGTTGACGGAGCAAAGACCCTGCCACGCCCCGTGCTGCAGTGGAACAACTTCGGCGGAACCATCGGTGGTCCGATCTTCAAGGACAAGCTCTTCTTCTTCGCTGATTTCCAGGGCATGATCAACAACACGCCGGCCACCGCCAACACCAACACCACCATCCCGCAGCAGGCTTTTCTCACCGGCGACTTCAGCTCTCTCTGCACTAGCCAGGGAGCCAGCTTCGTGGACGGTGTCTGCTCGAATCCCAGACTGCAGCTCTATCAGCCCGCCTCAAGCGTCGATCCCGGCAGTCGCCAGCCGTTCGCCAATAATCAGGTGCCCATTTCCAGCACGGTCGCCGCTTCGCTTGTTGCCTCGCCGCTCTTCAAGCAGCAGGAGCTGCAGAACACCTATTACACCAGCGGCTACGTTCACACCTGGCAGGGTGACGTCAAGATTGACTGGCAGCCGTCCGCCAAGGACCACATCGCCGGCCGCTACTCGCAGATGTACTCCATCAACCAGACCAGCAACGGCACCAACGTGCTGACGCCGAATCTCACCCGCGAATATCCGCTGAAGAACGCTGTGCTCACCTGGGATCGCGCGGTCACACCAACCTTTGTCAACGAGGCTCGCATCGGCGGCCAGATGTTCCCCGCCAACGATCAGATCTTCACCAACGCCGCCGGTACAAATCTGCCGCAGGAGTTCAACCTCCCTGGCATCCCGGGCGACATCCTTCCGCAGATGAGCTTCGGTTACGAGACCATCGGAAGCACAAACGGACTTGAGATCTTCCACGATCACACCATCCAGGTAAGCGACACGGTCACCTGGACGCGCGGCAGGCACGAACTTCACGTCGGCTTCGAGTGGTACAAGTTCATCATCAACGACATCTACCCCGGCCTCGGCGGCGCATCCGGCCAGTTCAACTTCTCCGGTCAATACACGGCCAACACTAATCCAGACCTTTGCATCATCCAAAACGGTGCAAAGGTTTGCCCAGCCGGCAACGCGTTCGCCGACTTCCTCCTCGGTCTGCCGAACAACGTGCAAGCTGGGATTCCTCTGAACTTTCACCTGCGCAACAGCCTGTTCGCCGGCTTCGCCTCCGATACCTATAAGGTCACGCCAAACATCACCATCATCGCTGGTCTTCGTTACGAGCTGACCACCGCACGCGGCGACAAAGACCCAAACAAGAACGTCAACTTCGACTTGGTCACCGGAACTCCGGAGATAGGCAAAAACTACAACACCTACACTGGCCCCGCGACCTTCCAGCCGCGCATTGGTATCTCGTGGCGTCCCGGCTGGGACCAGTCGTCAGTCTTCCGCGTGGCGTATGACATCTCCTCGTATATGGAAGGAAACGGCCTCGCCAACATGGCCGTCGTCAATCCTCCCAACGTCGTGAATACGAACATCACGAATGATCCGTCAAGCGCGCTTCCGCAGACCACGCTTGATCAGGGCTACACCACCTTCTCGACGGCCTGTACCGCCGCGGAACTAATGGCCTTGGCTCCGAACTGCATCGCCGGCAAAACAACCCACGCGACCAACCCCAACCTGCAGCCCGCTGTCGATCAGCAGTGGAACTTCAGCTTCGAACACCAGTTCCCAGGCAACATGGTCATGACCCTCGGCTACGTTGGCAACAAGATCGATCATCTCGCCGACATCTACTGGTACAACCAGAAGGTCCTCACCGAGACCCACCAGGTCATCCCTGGGCCCTACATGACGGACCTGGTCGCAGCCGGCGTCGGTCAGGCCCGCTACAGCAACTCAGACGGTATCTCGCGCTACAACGCTCTGCAGACGATGCTCGCGCAGAAGAACTTCCACGGCCTCGACTACGAGTTCTCCTACACGTGGTCAAAGTGCATGACCAACAACCTCGGTTTCTTCGGCTCCTACGGTGACGAAGAAGGTCTCGGCGAATCGCAGACGCAGGCCACGCAGAACTTCTTCCAGAACGAGTACGACCCCAAGGACGACTACGGACGCTGCACAACCGACGTCTCGTCTTACTTCGTAGGCTACTCGGTCTATAGCCTGCCCTTCGGTCGCGGCAAAGCCCTCGGCAACAACGTCAACGGAGTCGTCAACCAGATCATTGGTGGTTGGCAGCTTGCGGGCGATATCACCCTCCACTCCGGCTTTGGCATTACGCCGTTCGCCGGTACCGGCATGACAGACGACAATCCGCTATCTGCTTCCTTCCTGACCTCTCCGTCCTATACGCCGCGTCCTGATTGCGTCGCGGGTGTTAACTCCAGTGAGCCGATGAAGACAGTCCAGATCGGCAGCAGCATCGGAAAGGTAAACCTCAATCCGGCGGCTGTAACCGAGGTGCAGGACTATCAGTTTGGCAACTGCCAGACCGGATCCCTACGCGGCCCCGGTTTGAAAACCTCGGATCTCAGCATCATCAAGCACTTCCCAATCACCGAGAGGGTCAACCTCGAGGTCATGGGACAGTTCCTCAACCTCACCAACACGCCGATCTTCAGCGTGCCGGCGAGCTGGTGGGGGCAGTACAGCTCCTGCGGCGCCTGCAACGCCGTTCGTACCACCGGCATCAATGGCGGTCTCGGCAGCACGGTCGGAGCCTTTGGTCTGCTGGATGGATCGAACCCCGGCCGGCAGGTCGAACTCTCGACGAAGATCAATTTCTAACCAACACCACAACCTGCAAGCGCAGATGCCACCTCTCGGGTGGCATCTGCTTTCTTGCTCATCTTTTTACTCCTCACAAAAAATTAGGAACTCGGAACCGTTGCCTCTATGAAGCGATTCTCTCGCGCGTGGTTTAGCCTTGCGATCGGAGCCACTCTGATCTCTCTTGCGCAGGCAGCACACACTCAGACCCCGCGCCCCCTGGCGCTCATGCCTCTCCCATCTTCTCTGACCTTGCAGGGGGGAGAGTTCGAGATTCCTTCCGATCTCACGATTGCTCTCGCAAGCACCGATTCCGAACGCCTGCGCAACGCTGTCATGCGTTTCCAGAAGCGCCTCGCGGACAAGCTCGGACATCCGCTCACAAGCCACATCATCACCGCCTCTGCCGGAACCATCATCCTCGACATCGCCTCCGACGGTGAAGCCGTTCAGGGCCCTGACGAAAACGAATCCTACAAGCTGACCGTCACCGCCTCTTCGATCGCGATCCACGCGCCCACCACCGTCGGCGCCATCCATGCGCTCGAAACACTCTTCCAGCTCGTCCAGCCGGTCAACGGCACTTACTCCATTCCGCAGGTAAACATCGACGACTCGCCGCGCTTTCCCTGGCGCGGTCTTATGATCGACTGCGGACGCCACTTCGAACCCATCGCGGTGCTCAAGCGAAACATCGACGCCATGGGCGCCGTGAAGCTCAACGTCTTCCACTGGCACCTCACCGAAGACCAGGGCTTTCGCATCGAAAGCAAACTCTTTCCAAAGCTCACAGGCAAAGGATCCGACGGCCTCTTCTATACCCAGGACGAAGCCCGCGAGCTCGTTCGCTACGCGCGCGCCCGCGGCATCCGCGTCGTGCCGGAGTTCGAAATGCCCGGCCACTCCACCGCATGGCTCTACGCCTATCCCGAGCTGGCGAGCGGAACCACGCCCACCGGAATTCGCCGCGAGTTCGGCGTCTCCGACACCGCCATCGACCCCACACGCGAGGCGACCTACCACTTCATCGAACAATTTCTTCGCGAAATGACCACCATCTTCCCGGACGAGTACGTCCACATCGGCGGCGACGAAACACCCGCGCCGGACTGGAAGACCAAACCTCGCATCCAGGCGTTCATGCGCGCGCATCATCTCCGCGATAACGCTGCGCTGCAGGCGTACTTCAACCAGCGTGTGCTCGCCATCCTCACCAGCCTTCATCGCCGCATGATGGGCTGGGACGAGATCCTCACCCCGCAGCTTCCGAAGGACGTCGTCGTGCAGTCGTGGCGTGGCATCGCCTCACTCGACGCCGGCGCCCGCCAGGGCTACAGCGGCGTCCTCTCCGCACCCTATTACCTCGATGGCATGAAGCCCGCTGAGGTCCACTACCTCGCCGACCCCATCCCTGCAGACACGCAGCTCACGGCCGCCGAACAGAAGCTCATCCTCGGCGGCGAAGTCGCAATGTGGGGCGAGCATCTCAACCAGCACACCATCGACTCACGCATTTGGCCCCGCACTGCAGCCATCGCAGAGCGCTTCTGGTCGCCGCAAAACGTGCGCGACATCCCCGACATGTACCGTCGCCTTGAGATCGTGTCCGTCGAGCTCGAATCGCTCGGCACACAGCACCTCACCAGCGAAGATGCCGGCCTTCGAGATATCCTTCGCGCAGAAGACATCTCCGCCCTTCGCGTCTTCGCTTCGGCGTTCGAGCCCGTCTCCTTCTCGGAGCGCTATCAACAACAGCACACCGATCAGCTCACACCCTTGACCACCTTCGTCGACGCCATCCGGCCCGACCCACCCATCCGCTTCCACCTTGAGCTCGCCACGCAGACATTCCTCGGCCACCCTGGCAGCAACGACTCACAAACATCCGCCGCACGAGATCAGCTGCAAAGCTTTTTCACTTCCGTCGCAGCCTCCATCCCCACGGTGGAGCTCGAAGCCGAGAACGCTCCGCGACTGCAGCCGCTCAAAATGCGCATCGAGCAACTCCGCGCACTCACATCGATCGGCCAGCAGGCGATAGCTTCGCTGAGCAGCGGCACAGCCGCCCCCTCAGGATGGAAACAGCAGAGCCTCGCGCGCATCGCCGACGCGCAAAAACCCTCAGCAATGGTCCGCTGTCTGTTCCTTCCGCAACTCACAGACCTCGTGAACGCTGTTCAATAGCGCGCTGAGATAAAGTCGCCCTCTCAATGCGATCGCTTGTTCCTGCCGTGCGGCGCTGCCTTCGATGCGCCACCCAACCCGCGGTCGATCTCCGCTCCCGCCTGCAAAAATCCACCTACGCCATAGCTCCACGTCGAGCCCGCCTGCAGCTCACCCGGCGCCGCGCCGATCGGCTGAATCGCCCCGAGCCTTCCGTTCGCATACACGTGCTGCAACATCCCCGCCCACGCGCGCTCAATCACCGGCCGAAATTTCGCCGCATCCAGCAGATGATGATTCACGCCCCACGCCATCGCGTATGTGAAGAACGCCGTGCCTGACACCTCGCCCTGCGAATACGCATCCGGATCGAGCAGGCCCATTCGCCACAACCCATCCACCGGCTGCAGGTCTGCAATGCGCGTCGCCATCATGCGAAACATCGTCTCGAACCCCGCACGCCCCGGATCATTCTTCGCCATCACCGTCAGCACGTGCGCCAGTCCCGCGAGCACCCATCCATTGCCGCGGCTCCAGAACAGCGGCTTCCCATTCTTCTCCGTCTTGTGCAGGAACGTCGCGTCGCGGAAGAACAGGTGCTCATCGTAGTCGTAGAGATGTCCTTGCGTCAGTCCAAACTCGCGCTCCATGAATTCCAGATACTCTGGATCGCCCGTCAGCTGCGTCAGCTTTGCGAGCGACGGCGGCGCCATATACAGCGCATCGCACCACCACCACAGGTCCTTGTTCCGGTCCCGCTTGCGCATCATCACCAGCGCAAAATTATCGCGCACGGCCGCAATCCGCATCGGATCATGATTTTCCTCATACAGCGCCTCATACGCCTGCCCAATCGCCTCATCATCCGCGTGATCGTATCGCCCGGGCAGCAGCTGCCAGTTGAACCTCTCCGCCGCATGCAGCACCGCATCGTGATACCGCGGATCGCCCAGCGTTTTCGAGGTCTCCAGTAATCCCGTATACAACGGCGCATACGTCCAGTCCTGCGTAAAGTGCGGTTGCTCGTGTTCCAGCGACCAATCCGCCACCTTCCTCATCGCCCTCCGCACGTCCTCATGCGTCAGCTTCGGCGAAAGGGAAGTGTCCACCGGTCCCGGATCGCTCGACACATCGCCCGCCGCATCATGCAGCTCCTGCGCGCTCGGCCGTTGCGGTTGAGCCGTCTGCGTCTGCGCGCTCACGATCGCCACACCCAACAGCCACACACACGCAGCAGGGAAGAGCCGCCTCAGCAAAACAGGTCCCATCCAATCCTCTCCGCTCATCTCAGGTCAGCAATAGCGACGCCGTCCATATCGCCATAGTCCTGGTTCTCTCCGCCCATACCCCAGCAGAACCCATAGCGTGACGTTCCCACGCCCGCATGAATGCTCCATCCCGGCGACACCACAATCTCACGATCGCGCATCAGCAGGTGTCGCGTCTCCTGCGGCGGCCCCATCAAATGCACCACACGGTGCGCCGGATCGAGATCGAAGTACATATAAATTTCACTCCGCCGCATGTGCGTGTGCGGCGGCATCGTATTCCAGTTCGATCCCTCCTCAAGCAGCGTGAAGCCCGTCACGAGCTGGCAGCTTTTGATCCCATCGCGATGAATCGCCTTATAGATCGCGCGCTGATTGCACGTCGCTACCGCACCCAGCTTCACCGGTTCCAACTCACTGAACCGCACCATCGCCGATGGATACTCCGCGTGAGCCAGATAGCTCAGCAGATAAAAGGCAGCCGGCTCCTCGGCGCTCTCACTCGCAAAGCTCACCTCGCGGCTTCCACGCCCGACATACAAACAATCCAGCTTGCCCAGCCTGAACTCCTTACCCTCCGCCGTCACGATTCCCGCACCGCCGATATTCAACACACCCAACTCGCGTCTCTCCAGAAAAAACTCGGCGCGCAGCTCCGGCGAGCTCTCGAGCCTCAGCGCCGAGCTCGTCGGCACCACACCACCCACCACCGCGCGGTCCAGATCGACATACGCCAGCGTCACCGCACCCGGCCGGAACATCTCCTCCAGCAGAAACGTCTCCCGCAACTCGTCGGTCGTCATCCGCGCGTATCGCACCGGATCCGCCATCTCCAACAACTTCATCCTTCGCTCCTTCTACTGTCCCGCCGCTGGCTCCTCCACCTTGATCACAAAAATCGTGATCGTCTGCCCCGGCGCCTCGATCGCCTGGTGCGGCGTGCCCGCCGGAATATGAATCACATCGCCCTTGTGCAGCGCATGCGGCGTCGCTCCCTCAAGCGTCTTGCCGCGCACCTCGCCGTTCGCTCCAGGCCGTGGGTCAACCATCGTCCCGCCTGTCATCTCCGTGCCTTCGCCGTCCACAACAAACAAGAAATCTGCAAAGTGCCCATGCAGCTCCGCTCCGCCGCTCGCCGTGCGCGCCGTCAGCATGGTGTAGTGGCCTTTGTACTGCGCCAGCGTGATCGCCGCACTTCCGCCGCTGCTGCGCGCCAGCTCCAGCAGTACCTTGCCGCGCTGCGCGAGTTCGTCGAAGTTCAGAACCTCGGGTGTCGTCATGATCACCGGCTGTGTCGCCTGCGACTCAGCCCTTTTCGCCGCGACCGACGCCCCACACACCATCGCGCACACCACGCAAATCATCCTCCGTTTTCGCATCGCGTTCATCCTCGCATCCTGTCCGGAGAAACAGCATACGCAACTCCGCGCTCGCGCGCCTGCTCATTCATCCATGAGCGCCGTTCTGTCCGGCGGATACCGTCGCGAAATCGATGAACGCCCGCGCCGGGTCCGTATGCAGCAGCTTCACGCTCACGCGATCGCCCACGTCCAGCCCTTCACCACCCTGCACCACGCGCCCTTCAAACGGCGGATCGATTACGCGCACATACACGCCCTTGTCGCTCGCACCTGTAACGACGCCGCGGAACACTTCGCCAATCCGGTGAGCCATGGCCACCGCGGCCACGCGCTTCTGCATATCGCGTTCAATCTTCCGCAACGCCTTGTCCGCCTCGTTGCAGTGCGTGGCGATCGCCGCCAGGTCCGCATCGCTGTACGGCGGCGGCGCGCCATCCATCATTGCGTGCAGCACGCGCTGCGTCACCATATCCGGAAACCTGCGGTTCGGCGCGGTCGAGTGCGTATAGTCATGCGCCGCCAGCCCGAAGTGCCCGGTCGGATCATCGTCCGGCCGCATCACCATATACTCGCCCGCGCCCATCAGCTTGATCACCGCCACCGCGACATCCGGATAATGGTCCGGATCCGTTGCTCGGATTTGCGCGAGCATCTCATTGAGCGCCTGCGAATCAGGAGTCGCCGGTAGCTCGTGGTTGTGCTCCGCCGCCAGCGCCACGATGCGATCCCACCGCTGCGGAACCCGTACTACGCGCTGCAATCCAGACCGTCCACCCTTGCGCAGCGCACGAGCCATTACGCCATTCGCCGCAACCATCAGGTCCTCAATCAGGTACATCGCACGGTTCTGGATCACATCGTGCACGCTCACCACGCGTCCATCGGCAACCACCGGTTCGGCCTCAGCGCGATGAAACTCGAGCGCCCCATTCTGCACTCGCGCCCTGTGCAGCCGCTGCGTCGCCTCATCCTGCAGGATCAGCTGATCCCCCAATTGCAGCGCCAGTTCGCGACCGTTCGCGTCATCCACGAACGCGGGCCCGTTCTGATCCTCGCTGTCCCGTGCGCTATCAGACCGCAACGCCTCCACATCCTCGAGTGTCACACCCACCGCGGTCGTCTGCGCCGCACGAGCATCCAGGAACGGCCCTACCCGCGAGTACGCCATCTGCGCGCGATTCCTCACCCACGCTCGCGACACCTGCTCATCGCTCATCTCGCCGTTGTTGCCCACGGTGAAGCTCATCATCACGGCCATGCGGTCGCCGTTTTCATTCAAGCTCGTCATGCCGGTCGAGAGCTCCAGCGGAAGCATCGGAAAGTTCTTCACCGCCGTATAGATCGTCTGCGTCTGCGCCTTCGCATGCTCGTCAATCGGCGAGTCTTTCTCCACTGCCCGCGCAACATCGCCAATCGCAACGTGCATGCGAATTCCGTCCGCCACGCGCTCCGCCACCTCGATCTGGTCCAGATCGCGCGACGTGTCGTTATCAATCGAGGACCAGCACAAACTCCGCAGGTCGGGCACACCGACACCCGGGGCCGCTTGGGCGAACTCCTCGCGCAGGCTGGCGCGAATCTCGTTCACCTGCTCGGCCACGCCCGGTCCGAACTCCGGCCGGAACCCCGCCTCGTGCATCTCATCCAGTGCGGCCTGCGCCAGATCAAAATGGTCCGCATCCACGTGGTGCGCGCGTCCGTTTCCATGTTGCGGATGCGCCTGATTGCCCTGCGTTGCGCTCACTTCCGAGCCATCATTTTTCATCTTCCCGTGCCGGTGGTGTTCAGACATTCCACGAAACTAACATGCGTTTGGATACCTCAGCATCTATCCTGCGTCCCACCTTTTATGACACGGCCCTGCTTCCTCGTCATTGATCGCGAACACTCTGGAACAATCTCGATGCGCAAGCTCGTCATCGAGTCCGACAAACTCAACGTCATCACCAGCTACAGCGGTGCAGAAACCCTCGAAACCTTCGAGCGCTTCCCAGCCGTCGACGGCGTGATCCTCAACGCTGCCATCCACGACATCCCCTGCAGCGAGATCGTCGGCTCCATTCACCGCCGTGCACCCAGGCTCCCCATCATCGTCGTCCAGAGCGCCGGTGCGCCCGAGTGCCCCGGCGCCGACCACTATGTTGATTCCTTTGATCCTGTCGCGCTCCTGGAGCTCCTCCGCAAGCTCTTCCCGCGTGCCTCCGCGGCGATCAAGCAGCAAGACGACCGCCTCAGCGCCGCTGAGTCCGCGGCCGACGCTCGTGCCCGAACGTCGCAGCCGAATACCGAACAAGGACTCGAATCCCCTCGCCGGAAGGTCTAGCATTGTAGTAGTTATGCCTATCAAAACCCCGGCCGAAGCTGAGTCCCTATCCAACGCAAAACCGATCGCAGAATCGCCCCTTTCGCGCGAAGCCGTCTTCGATATCTTCCGCCGCTGGGGCTATCTCCAGGCCTCGCTCGACCCGCTCGGCCAGTACCTCCCGCCCGAGCCTTTCCCGACGCCCGCGCCTGACGGTCCCGATGCCGAAGAGGCTCGCCGCTTCTACTGCGGCCCTATCGGCGCCGAGTTCATGCACATCCCTTCCCCTGAACGCCGCGCCTGGATCCAGCAGCGTCTCGAGCGCGACATCGCTCCCAACCAGGCCGCTGCAAACGGTCTGATCGAGCAAGACCGCATCCTCTCAAGCCTCATCCGCGCCGACCTCTTCGAGCAGGTCATCCAGCAGCGCTATCTCGGCACGAAGCGCTTTTCCCTCGAAGGCCTCACCGTCCTCATTCCGTTTCTCGATCAGCTCTTCACCACCGCCGCCGAAAACGGCGTCCGCCGTTCGGTCTTCGCCATGAGCCACCGCGGCCGCCTCAACGTTATGGTCAACACCGTCGGCCGCCAGTCAAAGGAGATCTTCTCCAAGTTCGAGGACGTCCACCCCGA
>DASYBN010000269.1:0-13431 GCA_036500785.1 Acidobacteriaceae bacterium | reverse complement strand
CAGTCCGGAGACCATTGAGTTTCCGCGCGACTCTGTCTCACTCATAGCGAGGCACTACACCCGTGAGGCTGGCGTCCGCAGGCTTGAGCAGCTTATTGGAACCGTCTGCCGCAAGACGGCGCGCCGTGTGGCTGAAGGCTCGCTCGATCCTGCAAAGGGCGAGAAGCTCGTTATCACCCCGGAGATCGTGCACGAGTTCCTGGGCGGGATCAAGGTCCGCGTGGACACCGAGATCGCTGAACGCACCAAGCGTCCCGGCGTTGCCGTCGGGCTCGCCTGGACACCGGCCGGCGGCGACGTTCTCTTCATCGAGGCCAACAAGATGAAGGGCAAGGGCAACTTCTCCATCACCGGCCAGATCGGCGATGTCATGAAGGAGTCCATGCAGGCTGCGCTGACTTGGGTACGCTCGAATGCCCGATCACTGGGCCTCGACGACGATGTGCTGAAGGACATCGACCTTCACATCCACGTGCCCGCCGGCGCCATCCCGAAAGACGGCCCCAGCGCGGGTGTGACGATGGCGACAGCTCTTGTCAGCCTGTTGACGGACAAACCAGTCCGTCCGCTGCTGGCCATGACAGGCGAGATCACGCTCAGCGGGAACGTGCTCCCGGTCGGCGGCATCAAGGAGAAGTTCCTCGCTGCCAAGCGTGTTGGAGTGCGCGACGTGATCCTGCCCATCGACGTGAAGAGCAACGTCGAAGAGGACCTCGCTGCCGACCAGGTCGAGGGCGTCACGATTCACTACGCGTCACGCATCGAAGACGTGCTCGCCGTCGCTCTGCCGCACAGCTTGCAGGAGACCGTCCACGATGAAGAGGTCCGCGAAGAGGTCCTTGCCGCCGCGAGCTAAGGCCGCGCACACGAACCTGAACAGCCGAGGTGAACCTGCCTCGGCTGTTTTGTTTCTGGTTCACGCCCAATGCGCGAGCTGACGATATTCTGAAATCGATGAACCAAACGGCGAGCCACAAAAGCAGACTGCTGCTGATCGACACGGTAGGCGATGCACCCGGCGCGGTTCTCACCGATGGCGATTCCGTGCTCGCGAGTGCGGACTTTCCACTGCGCTCGGCCTCTGCGATCCTGCTCACCGAGCTCAAGCGCATGTTCAGCTCTTCAGGCATTGCTCTGCGCGAACTCAATGGTATCGGCGTCATCTCCGGTCCGGGCTCCTTCACTGGAGTGCGCACCGGTTTAGCGATGGCGAAAGGTCTTTGCGAGGTCGCTGCTCTTCCGCTGGCCAGCGTCTCGCGCTTGCAGGTGCTCGCCGAGGCCGCCGAGCTCCACGAAGGGTTCGCCGTGCTCGACGCCGGCCGCAGCGGACTCTACGTTCGCGAGCAACGGCGCACCGAACCAGCACCGGAGTTCCTGTGCACGGTAGAAAATTTTGAAGCCGTAGCAGCTGGCGCGCCGATCGTCGTCGCGGAGCAGCGAACCGCCGAGCTGCTCGACAAGCTTGCGCCCGCACTGCGCGAACTCCGGCCGGTCGATCTGTTGAATCCGGTGCGACGCTGCCTCGCCGCCGGAGGGACAGATGTTGCTCTGGCCGACGCCAATTACCTGCTCGCCGAAAGCGAGATTTACAAGCAGCCGCGCACACGCGCCGCGGAGTCGGATCCGCGCGGATGATCTCGCATGAGATCACGCTGCGCTCCGCCGAGAGCACCGACCTCGAGCGGCTGCTCACCTTTGCGTACGACTCGCCTGGCGCTCCCCAATGGACGCGCCAAACCTGGCAGCGGGTGCTGGGGTCCGCCGGCTCGCGCGCGCAGCGATTCATCCTCGTTGCCGAATCAGCAGGCGAGTTCGTCGGCTTCGGCGTGCTGGGCCTCGCCGGCGATACCGCCGAGCTGGAGAGCCTCGCGGTGCGAACTGCGTGGCGCCGCCGTGGGATAGCCCGCCGCCTCTGCCATGAGCTGTTCGCCTGGGCGCGCACACGTGGCATCTCTCAAATTTCGCTCGAGGTGCGCGTCTCCAACGTGGCAGCTCACGCTCTCTACAAATCGCTCGGATTTCAGGTCGCCGGCCTTCGCCGCGCCTACTATCGCGACCCCGAAGAAGACGCGCTGGTGATGACCAGGGCTCTGCAGCAATCCTCCTGAGTACGCGCAGCTAACGCACGCGCGACGGTTATAATCGTGTGGCTATGGTGCGTGATGGGCTCTTTTACGGACTGGCGTTTATCGCTGTCGCTGTGATCGTGTGGTTCTCGACGCACATTCCCGCGCTAACGTGGATCCCGCTGCTGCTGGCAGCCTTCTTTCTGTGGTTCTTCCGCGATCCTCCGCGCAAGATTCCGCAGGGCGAAGGCATCATCGTGTCGCCGGCCGACGGCAAGGTGGAGGAAGCCGATTGGATCGAGACGACCTCCGGCAGCCGCGTCCGCGTCACCATTTTCCTGAATGTCTTTGACGTCCACGTCAACCGCGTCCCCGCTGAGGGTGTCGTAAGCATGCTCGAGTACCGCGAAGGCGAATTCATGAACGCGCTCAAGCCCGAGTCCGCCCTGCACAACGAGCAGACGCTGGTCACCATCGAGAACCCGCACTACAGCGTCAGCTTCAAACAGATCGCGGGTCTGCTCGCGCGCCGCATCGTCTGCAACCTCCAGGCTGGTCAGCGCGTGGAACGCGGTCAGCGCATTGGCATGATCAAGTTCGGTTCGCGTTGTGACGTTCTGCTCCCTTCTTCCGTTGACCTGCGCGTGAAAGCCGGCGATCGCGTGAAGGGCGGCAGCTCTGTTCTCGGAATCGTTCCGCCCCTAGGACAGACGGACGGGCGCGGATGAGCGCTCAGCCCGCGAAGCTGCACCCCGTACGGCACGGCATGTACGTGCTGCCGTCCCTCTTCACTGCAGGCAATATCGCGATGGGCTACTACGCCGTGCTTCAGAGCATTCGCGGCTTGAACATGTCCACGCCCGCAGCCTTCGATCATGCTGCCGTCGCGATTGTGCTCGCGGTTGTGTTCGACGGCCTCGACGGCCGCATCGCCCGCCTCACCAACACCTCCAGCGCCTTCGGCCGCGAGCTCGACTCGCTCGCCGACGTCATCACCTTCGGCGTCGCGCCCAGCCTGCTTGCGTATCTCTGGGGTGTGCGCCAGGTCGTGCCCTCCGGCTACCCCATCATCGAAGGCCGCGTGCTGCACTTCGGCGCTGTGATCTGCTTCCTGTTCCTCATCTGCGGGGCGTGCCGTCTCGCGCGCTTCAACATCAGCGTCGATCCGCAACCACGCAATCCCGGCCGCCCTGGACGCAAATACTTCGTCGGCATGCCGATCCCTGCCGGCGCCGGTGTCCTCGCTGCGGTCGTACACTTCGAGGGCGGATCGCCCGTGCACAATATGTGGCTCTCCGTCGTCTGGATCGCACTGGTCGCGTTCACCGGCTTCCTCATGGTCAGCAGCTGGCGTTTCTGGAGTGGCAAGGAGATCGACTTCAGCTCCCGCCGCCCCGGCCGTCTGCTTGTGCTGCTCATGGTCCTGATTGCCGTCATATTCGAGTGGCATCAGTACGCTCTGATCGTGATGGCGATGGTCTATCTTGTCTCCGGCGTTGGTGCGCGGCTGGCTTACTCGTGGAACCGCCGTTCCGCCGCATAGCTCCGCCGCTCCCGAACGCGCTTCCTGGCATCTGAACCCCTCGAAGGAGGGCAACCATGGACACGAACCTGCGCGCCGTCGTCATAGGCGCCTCATCGCTGCTTGGCAAGGAGCTCATCGACGAGCTGAACGCATCGCAGTCCGCGTGGGAGCTCCGCCTCGCCGATACGGGTGAGGGCACCGGCCAGCTCGTCGCAGGTGGAGAGGAAGCCCTCCTGGTGCATCCGCTTAGCCCTGATATCTTCGACGGCCGCGACGTCGCCTTCTTCGCCGCCGATCCAGAAACCGTGCACGCGCACTGGCGCGAAGCACAAACCGCGGGTGCTGCCATCGTCGATCTCGCCGCGTCGCTTGAAGATCAGCCGCGAGCGATCGTAACCTCGGCGTGGATCGCGAACGGCCCCAAGCCGGCATCAGACACAGCGATCGTCATCCCGGCGCATCCCGCCGCGCTTATGCTGGGAGTCCTCGCCTCGCGTCTCAGCGCCGCATTCAGCCGCGTGCACCTGGCCGCCACCGTGCTCGAGCCCGCGTCGCAGCAGGGAAGTCGCGGCATGGATGAGATGCATCAGCAGACCGTCAGCCTGCTGGGCTTCCACTCGCTCCCGCAGGAGGTCTATGACGCGCAGGTCGCGTTCAATCTCCGCGTCAGCGTCGGCGAAGCTGCCACAGTCGATATGGGCCAGATCGCCGCGACCATCCGCCGGCATTTGAATCTGATTGCAGGCGACACAACAGCAGCTTCCGTGGCGTTTCAACTGGTGCAGGCGCCGGTGTTTCACGGCTACACCATGTCCGTCTACGCGGAGCTTCCCGCCGATGCCGAGCCATCCGCCGTGCGCCGCGCGCTCTCCGGCGATCTCCTCCATCTCACCACTCCGACCGAGGCGCCGAACAATCAGAGCGTTACGCAGGAACCCGGCATCAGCATTGCGCTTACTGAAGACGCAGCCACACCGGGCAACACGCGCGGTTATTGGCTTTGGATGGCCGCCGACAATCTCAAGCTCGCCGCTCGGCACGCTGTCGCATGCGCTGAGCAATTCGCTGCGGTACGCGCCACGCGCACGTCACGATAACCGCAACCCCTGCGGTACACTCGAAGAGGTGCGCCGGGATGGCGGAACTGGCAGACGCAGCGGACTCAAAATCCGCCGATCCTTGCGATCGTGGGGGTTCGACCCCCCCTCCCGGCACCAGCTCCTCAACATCTGACCCTCATTGAAACGCCTGCGGCACGCCGAACACGGACCAGCTATGCCTCCCATCCTCACAGCCCAGGCCGTCTCCAAACGCTTCGGCGTCTCGCCTCTCTTCGAGAACCTCTCGCTTTCCATCAACGAGGGAGACCGCATCGGCCTCATCGGACCGAACGGAGCGGGCAAGTCCACGTTGCTCGCACTGCTCGCCGGCGAGCAGCAACCTGACTCCGGCGAAGTCGCCATGCGTCGTCGCGCAACAGTGACGTATGTTCAGCAAGTCTCCGACTTTGCGCCGGGCATCACAGTCCGCGAGGTGATTGAGCGTGCCATGGAACGTGCCGCCGTTCCCACCGACGAGCGCGAGCAACGACTCCGCGAAACTCTGGGCCGCGCAGGCTTCACCGACGACGCGAGTGGAGGTCCTGCGTTCAGCGCGGCCGCGGCGAGCCTGAGCGGTGGTTGGCGCAAACGTCTCGCGCTCATCGAAGGCATCGTGCAGCAGCCCGACGTCCTGCTTCTCGACGAGCCGACGAATCACCTCGACATCGACGGCATCGAGTGGCTGGAAGAGATATTGAGATCCGCGCGCTTTGCAGTCGTTGTCATCACGCATGATCGCTACTTCCTCGAGAACGTCGCCAACGACATCATCGAACTCAGCCGATCCTATGCAGAAGGCCTGCTGCGGGTGCGCGGCAACTATTCCGACTTCCTCGAATCACGCGAAGGCTACATGGAGTCGCAGATGCGTTTGCAGGAGGGTCTCCGCAATCGCGTGCGCACCGAGATCGAATGGCTCCGCCGCGGTCCAAAGGCGCGCGCCACCAAAGCGAAGGCTCGCATCGACAACGCGCACCTGCTCATCGGCAAGCTCGCCGAGGTTGACGCTCGCCTCCGAACCTCGAACGCTTCCATCAGCTTCGATGCAACCGACCGCGAGACGAAACGGATCATCGAACTCGAGCACGTGAGCGTCGCCTTTGAAGGCCGCGAAATCGTGCGTGACGTCAATCTGTTGCTTACAAACCGCACGCGTCTCGGCATAATCGGACCAAACGGTGCAGGCAAAACGACCATCCTGCGCGCAATCACCGGCGAGATTCCGGTCAGTGCCGGAACGGTCAAACGCGCGCCGGCCTTGCGGATCGTCTACCTGAGCCAGATGCGCGAGCTTGATGTGGCACTCACGTTGCAGCAGGCACTCGCTCCGGATTCAGACGCTGTCGTCTACCATGGACGCGTCGTCCACGTCGCCAGCTACGCTGCAAAGTTTCTCTTTACCGGCGATCAGCTTCGCCAGCCCGTTGAACGTCTCAGCGGGGGCGAACGCGCGCGTGTGTTGCTGGCGCGCCTCATGCTGCAACCGGCCGACGTGCTCATCCTTGATGAGCCGACCAACGATCTCGATATTCCTACGCTCGAAATCCTGGAAGATGCGCTGCTTGAGTTTGGCGGTGCGGTCGTGCTCGTCACGCACGACCGGCACCTGCTCGATCGCGTGACGGACAGCGTGCTTGGTCTCGATGGCCGCGGCAACGCTGCTCTGTTTGCGGACTACATGCAATGGGAGCAGTGGCGCGGTGCATCGGCTGCAGCCGAAGCGAAGCCCGTAGTCAGCGCGCCTGCAAAAACTGCGGCCACATCTCCTGCGAAGAAGAAGCTGTCCTATATCGAGCAGCGCGAGTTCGACGGAATCGACGCGCTGATTGAGGCCGCGGATGAGCGACTGGCTGCAGCGAAGCGCCGCATCGAAGATTCCGCCGTCACGACAGACCCTGCAGCTCTCACCGACGCTCTCACAGAACTCGAAGCCGCACAGGTTGAGCATGATCGTCTGCTGGAGCGCTGGGTGGCGCTCAGCGAAAAGGCCGGATAGAGCTGCAGCGAAGCTGAGTTGCGCAGCTACTCCTTGCGCACGACTTCGCCGTTCTTCATCACAAACTTCACGCGCGTGAGTGTCGAGATGTCACTGAGCGGATCACCGGGGACTGCGATGATATCGGCGAAGAAGCCGGGTTTGAGCTGACCAATCTCGTCAGCCCAATCGAGCAGCTTTGCTCCGTTCAGCAGGCCGGAGCGCAGAGTGTCGGCGGGGCTCATTCCGTATTCAACCATCAGCTCGTACTCCTGCGCCTGCGTCCCATGCGGGAATGGGCCGACATCCGAGCCGACGACAAACGGAACGCCTGCCGCCATCTGCTTCTTGAACTGCCCGACGTGATAGGCCTGCAGCTTATTCTCGCGATCGGCCAACGCTGGACTTTCGGCGTGCTGCGCGAAGTACTCGGAGATGGCGAAGGTGGGCACGGCATAGATCTGCTTGTCGTGCATGATCTTCATCGTCTCCGGGGAGAGCTGATAGGCGTGGTCGATGGAGGCAACGCCCGCCGTGGCGGCGAACAGAGCGCCGGGTTCGCCGGTGCAGTGGACGCCGACGCGGGAGCCGGTGCGGTGGGCCTCGGCGACTGCGGCCGCAAGCTGCGCCTCGTTGTACTGGAAGGGCGTTTCGAACTCGCCGTTGGACTCGTGGTCGCGTCCAGTCTCGTAGATCTTGGTGAAGTCGGCGCCCTGTTTGCGCTGCTCGCGCATCGTGGCGATGATCTCGTCGGTGGTGTTGGCGCGGTCCGCGTTAGAGAGCAGATGCTCTTCGGGGTTCAGCCCGGAGAGGTCCTCATGGCCGCCGTTGATGTCGATGGCGTTGCAGGAGACGCGCATGCGCGGACCCGGAATCAGACCGGAGTTGATGGCGTTGCGTACGGCGACGTCGGCGCAGAAGGCGCCCTCAGTGCCCATGTCACGCTCTGCCGTGAAGCCGGCGAGCAGGTCGGCTTTTGCCGCGGCGGCGGCCTGGAGGGTCCGCTGCGGGACCGACTCCTCGACGGTCTGGAAGGCTTCGTTGCCGGGGTGGAGGAAGAGGTGAACGTGCGCGTCGATGAGACCGGGCATTAGCGTAGCCTCGCCGAGGTCGAGGACGGTTGCGCCGGCGGGATGCGAGACGTGTTCGCCGACTTCCGTGATGCGGTTGCCCGTGACGAGGACCTCACCGGGAGAGATGACCTTGCCTGCAGCCACATCGAGCAGGTGCGCAGCGTGCAGAACGGTGGACTTCTCAGGCTGTTGCGGCGGCTGTTGAGCCGATGCGAAGAACGGGAACGCGAGCGCGACGGCTACAAGGAACTGACTTCTCATGTTGCGGTAAGGATACTGCACCCCACCGAGTCGTTTTATGTCAATGACTGAGCGTAAAAGCGTGCTAACGTTCTCTGCAGCTTCTGGGCCGCCCTCGGGTTCGCATTGGTTTTTTCGGCACACTCTTCTTGATAGGAGCGGCACCAGATGGCGACGATACCTCAGACGACAGTAGGCGATGATTACGCCTTGAAGACCGGTGACAGCGGTGCAGAGAGGCTGCGCCTGCTGGACCGGGTTTACGGAGCGTCGACACGGCGCCTGCTGCTTGAGGCTGGACTGAAGCCCGGGATGCGCGTGCTGGATATGGCGTGCGGCGTGGGAACGGTGACGTGCTGGATTGCGGAGCAGGTGGGCGCAAGTGGCACGGTGGTGGCGGCGGACGTGAGTCCCGACCAGCTTGCTGTAGCGCGAGCGACATGGGACGCCTGCGAGGGGCTGCCACCGGTGGAGTACATCGAAGCGAGCGCGTATGACACGGGGCTGCCGGCGGAGAGCTTTGACTTGGTCCATACGCGCCTGCTGCTTTGCCATCTGGCACGGCCGGAGGATGCGGTCGCCGAGTTCTACCGGCTGCTGAAGCCGGGCGGAGTGTTCGTGTGCCATGACCTCTATTTGTCAGGGACGATCAGCGCGCCGCCGTCGAGAGCGTTGACGCGGTCGATAGAGATTGGCCATGCGCTGGGAAAGAGCATCGGCGTGAACTACGATCACGGCCTGCAACTGCCGGCGCGGATGCTGGAAGCGGGTTTCCAAGCGCCGGAGGTGAGCTTTGTCGCGCCTGTGTACATGCGTGGGCCGGAGAAGCGACTGTGGGAGCTGACCTTCACTGAGATCGGTCCGGCGTTTGTGCGCGCGGGTGTGGCGACCGCTCAAGAGGTGGAGGAGTTGGCGGCTCAGATGAAGAGAGAAGCCGAGGATGAGACGACGGTGATGGGGCAGTATCCGCTGATCGGGGCGTGGGCAGTGAAGTAGGGGCGCTACTTCGGAGACCACTGCTCGTCGGCGGAGGGACCGTAGAGGCCGGGGACCGCGATGTCGTTGAGCCGGAGATAGACGCCGAGCTGCGCGACGTGGTGGATCATGTGGTCGAAGAACATGGAGCGAAAGGCCAGCGCGCGCGGGCCTTCGAATATCGTCTGTTCGCCCCAGGTGAACTTCCAGTTGGCGCTAAGGCGGTCGTCCGATGAGGCGGTGAGCGAGGCACGGCACTTGGCGGCTGACTCGTCGAGCTGAGCGAGCATCTCCTGGCGATTGGTGAAGACGAGCGACGCGTGCGGGCGCTTGGGTGCGGCGAGGTCCATCGAATCGTCTTCGAGCAAGTAATGACCGAACATCGGAATGGTGGCGCAGTGCATGGCGAGCCGGCCCATGGGCATCGACTTGTCATGCGGCTTCCAGTCGGGTTTGTCTTCGGGGATGCGCTCCAGCGTGCGGCGGGTGTTAGAGATCTCATTGTCGAAGTCGAGGAGAAGGACGTCAGCGATCTTCATGCGGAACCTTTCTGGTACGAGGTGCGGTGAAGTGCAATAGAAGCGACCGGACTGCTGTTCTGCTAGTGATTGACGTAGATATGCGCTTGCCGGGCGATCAGTTTGGTGCCCTCGGAGAGCGCCTTCTGGGAGTCCGGGCCAAGCTCGCTGAACCCGCGCGTGCGGTTTTCGCGGCGAACGCTGGACGTATCGAGTGTGCCGTCCGAAAACACCATGGCGGTAAAGAGCAGCGTAACGGTGTTCTGCGGCGCGTCGCCTGCGATCTGGCGAATGGCGTAGCGGTAGTTGTCGCAGGCGTTGAGGTGTGCGGCGTCCGACAAGCCGGCGCGCGTCTGATCTTCGCGGCAGGGCCTGCGCGTCTTGTAGAACGAGACGAGTGTGATGGTGTACTGGCCGCGGTCGAGGAACGAGGCGGCGTTGTGCGCGAGCCAGGTGTCGCTGGAGGGGTCCTCAATGAAAAGGTCAAGATCGGACGTGGAGAGGATCGGGACGAGGTTCGCCCATTGACCGCCCGGAGTGAAGACCTGCGAGGGTGCGTTGAGGGCTCCGGTGTGGATGACCTGCTGCGGTGAGCCCTGTTGTGGGCGCGCGGGCGTGCAAACAAAACCGAAGAGAAGCAAAGCGAACACGGCGCGTTGACGAAGAGCGAAGGACATTCGAGCTGTCGGCAGGAGTCGCATTGTCACCGTGGTTGTAACACAAGAAGATCCCCAAAAGGAGCGTGCGCAGACCGTCAAATGCCCGTCGCGTTGAAGCCGCAGTCGACGAAGGTGATCTCGCCGGTGACGGCGCTGGCCAGATTGGAGCAGAGGAACAGAGCCGCGCCGCCGACCTCTTCCTGTTCAACGTTGCGGTGGAGCGGGGCGCGCTGGGTAACGGTGTCGAGAATCGTGGCGAAGTCCCCGATGCCACGGGCGGCGAGCGTGTTGATCGGGCCGGCAGAGATGGCGTTGACGCGGATATTCTTCGTGCCGAGCTCCGCGGCAAGGTAGCGAACTGCGGCCTCAAGCCCCGCTTTGCAGACGCCCATGATGTTGTAGTTCGGGAAGACCTTCTCCGCGCCGTAGTAGGTAAGCGTGAGAATGGAAGAACCTTCCGGCATGAGCGGAGCGGCGACGCGGGCGAGCGCGATCAGCGAGTAGACGCTGATGTCGTTCGCGACGGCGAAGTCGTGGCGTCCGGTGTCGAGAACGGCATTCTTGATATTGGGTGCGAAGCCGATGGAGTGGACGAGCGTGTGGACGGCGGGGAACTTTGCCTGAATCTGCGCGAAGGCTTGGGCGATCGCGTCGTCGCTCGAGACGTCGCACTCGATGAGCAGGCCTTTGTCAGTTTGGCCGAGCGAGGCGAGGAGCTCTTCAGAGGTTTTCTTCAGGCGCTCGGACTGGTAGCCAAGCACCAGCGTGGCGCCGGCCTGCGCAAGCTTTTCCGCGATGGCGTAGGCGATCGAGCGTTTGTTGGCGACTCCGAAGACGACGGCGACCTGGCCTTGCATATTGATCATGGTTGCTCCTGTTCCGTGGGTCAGGATAGCAGGGGGAAGCGTGGATGATGTTTGGGTCAGCCGTGCACGAGCCAGTCGAACTGCGCCTCCGTGAGCGGGACGACGGAGAGGCGGAACTGGCGAAACAGGATGGAGTCTTTGAAGACCGGCGCTTCGCGCATCTCGGCAAGTGTCTTTTCGCGCTTCAGGCGCTTGCCGGCTTGGAGACGGACGAGCGGCGCTTTGCCATCGGCGTCCAGTTTCACCGATAAGACCTTGGCGAGGCCGACTGCGGCTTTGCCGGTGTTGGAGTGATAGAGCACGCACTGCTCGCCGGGCTTCATGTTGCGAAGCGTGATGAGCGCCTGCGGATTCTTAATGCCATCCCATGTGGTCTCGCCATCGCGGACGAGGTCGTCGAAGGAGTAGACGTCTGGCTCGGATTTTAGAAGGTAATGCATGTTCAGACAGTAGAGGCTAGACAGTAGACAGTAAAGAAGTCAGCCGCCAAGATCGAGCAGCGTGACTTCGGGAATCGGTTGGCCGAGGAAGGCAGAGCCGAGCCGTGCGAACTTTTCAACGGAGTCGGTGGCGTAGCAGCGGAAGGTTGCCGGTCGGGAGACATCTCCGGAATGAGCTTCTTCGAACCCGAGGGTCTTCGCGGTGTGGTGGGCGGTGGTCTCGGCGGAGTCGATAACGACGGCCGAGGAGCCGAGCGCGCGCAGTGTTTCGCGGATGGGCTCGGCGATGAGCGGATAGTGCGTGCAGCCGAGGAGCACGGCCTGCGGCGATGGATGCAAAGCAGTGTCGGCAGCGCAGGCCGCAAGCGCGTCGGCGAGGTAGATGCGTAGCACCTCGCGAGTGACGGGGTGGTCGGTCCAGCCTTCTTCGACGAGCGGGACGAGGAGCGGTGCGGCGAACTCCGTGGCCTCAACGTGGAGGCGAGCGCAGGCCGCGTGATAGGCGTTCGACTGCACGGTCGCTGCGGTGGCGAGGACGAGCGCGCGGCCATGGTCGCCGACCGCGCCGTGAGCGGCAATCGCGCCGGGTTCGACGACCCCGATCACCGGAATGGAGACGGCGGCGCGGATGTCGTCCAGGGCGAGCGCCGTCGCGGTGTTGCACGCAATGACGAGAGCGTCGGCGCCCTGAGCGGCCAGAAAGCGTGCCGAATCGACGGCGTAACGCGCCACGGTTGCGCGGGATTTGGCGCCGTACGGAAGCCGGGCAGTGTCGCCGAGGTAGATGTAATGGGCGGCGGGAATGAGCGGCAGCAGGGCGCGCAATACAGTCAGGCCGCCAAAGCCCGAGTCAAAGACGCCCAGGATGGGCTTGGATGTAGGCGTGCGAGGCGTGGTGCTCATTGGGTGCTGGAGGTGTCGCGCGAAGGATAGGTGCGAAGGAGATCGGCGTGTCCGGCGAGGGTTTCGCGGGTCTGGCCATCGACAAGGAAGCGGACCTGCTCGATCTGCGGCAGGTTGGCGTGCAGCGTGCCGATCATCGAGGCAAGGGTGAGGGTTTCGACCTCGACGCCGGAGGGATGCTGGTTCACGAAGCTGCCGCGGAGGTCGATGACCGCGAGCAGCCCGCCTGGAGTGCGGGGCTGGATAGCGTCAGGCGCTGGTGCAACAGGTGTTGTGGGCGTGCGTCCGTTGGCGTCGGTGGTAGCGGTTGGATCGACACCATAACCGACGACGGGCAGCGGCAGGAGAAAGACCTCATTAATAGCCGCGCCGGGCTGGAGTGGATGCGCGGAGCCGGGGAGGGCGTATTCGGTGACGAGATGGTCAAGCAGCGCGCGGGCGCGGGCGGTAGTCTCGGAGGGAAGCGCGAGCTGCCGGGTGGTAGCGCTGACATTGCCCTCGGCGTCATTGGCTAGCACCAGCGTGACGGGCTCCGTGTCGGTGTACGGCGCGTCGAGCGGTGTCTCGTCGGCCAGCCGCGAGATGCGGCCGCGGCGCTCCTCGCGGTGCGCAAACAGCAGCACCGCCATGCCGACGATGCAGACCGCCATGAACCACCACATGACGCGATAAGCGCGGATGGTCATGGCGTGGTGCTCCCCGGATTCGCTTCGGACGCAGGCGGCGCCGGCGGCGTGAGCCGCGCCGGTGGCTGGACGGCGCTCTTCCAAAGGATTAGCGCGTTGGCGGTGGCTTGTGCGACCGTCTGCTGGTACGTGTCGTCGTTGATGCTCGAGTCGTCGGAGTCGCGCGGCGCGAGCTCCAGAACCAGCGCGGGGCAGGTCAGCGAGTCGAGTGGACGGACGGAGGCGGATCCGCTGACGAGCGGGAGGCGCGCGCGGTTGAGCGCGTCGGCCAGTGCGCCGGCGAGGTGTTGCGACTGCGGGACCCAGGCGGCCTGCAGAGTGAGCCACGGCGCGGCCGGGAGCTCGCCGCGAGCGGGCGTGAGCTCGGAGGTGTACAGGTGCACGCCCGTGCCGGCGCCGGTCGCG
>DASYBN010000268.1:0-3020 GCA_036500785.1 Acidobacteriaceae bacterium | reverse complement strand
GGCAGCATGCCGAGCACGCCCTTCACGACCGAGAGCGTGGACGCGGAACCCGACTTGAGAACGCTGAGCAGAACGCCGCGGTGCCCGTCCTGTCGAACGATGTTTGTCTGCGGAATAAATCCATCGGCGACAGAAGCTACGTCGCGGACGTAGACCATCGCGCCATTGACCTGCTTGATGGGCAGATTCGCGAGGCCTTGCACGGTGCTCGGCGAGCTGTTGAGACGAACGTCATACTCCGCCGATCCGATCTTCGCCGTGCCGCCGGGCTCGACAACGTTCTGCTGCGCCATCGCGTTGAGCACGTCGGAGGGTGAGAGACCTTTGGCCTGCAGCGCCTTTGGGTCGAGATACACCATGATCGAGCGCTGTTTGCCGCCGTAAGCATTGGGCAGCACGGCGCCCGGAACCGTCACGAGCTGCGGACGGATGAAGTTCACGCCGAAATCATTCAGCTGCTGCTCGGAGAGGCCCTGACCTGAGAGGCCGAGCTGCAGAATCGGAACGCTCGACGCGGAGAAGTTGATGATCTGCGGCGGAAGAATGCCGGGCGGCAGCTGTCGCAGCATGAACTCCGAGGCCGCGGAGACCTGCGCGTTGGCGGTGTCCAGCGACGCGCCGGGCTGCAGATAGACCTTGATGATGGCCTGTCCGTTCAGCGTCGTCGATTCGATGTGCTGAATGTTGTCAACGAGAGTCGTAAGGGCCTTTTCGTACGGCGTGGTGACGCGGCCCTCGAGCTCTTCAGGGCTCAGCCCGGCGTATTGCCATGCAATCGAGACGACGGGAATGTTGATGGTTGGGAAGATATCGGTGGGCGTGCGCAGGATCACCACGGGGGCCGCGATCAGAATCAGAATCGCCAGCACGATGAAGGTGTAAGGCCGGTTGAGGGCCAGGCGCACAATCCACATATCTGCTCCGAGGGACGGGAGTCGCCCCAGTTAAAAGGACATCACAGATACTGCCCGCGACTCGCAGTTTGTTCCGTGGCCTCCTATCGGAAAAACCGATAGGATGAGGCTATGGAGCTGAGGCATCTTCGGTACTTCCAGGCGGTTGCGGACCTTGGCAGCATGACGGCCGCGGCGCGCACGCTGTATGTGTCGCAGTCGGCCATCAGCGAGCAGATTCGCGATCTGGAGCATGAGCTCGGAACGCCCCTGCTCGACCGCTCGGGGCGACAGTTGCAGCTGACTCCCCAGGGGCACGTATTTCTGGAAGAGGCCCGGCGCACGCTCGAAGCAGCGCAGCGGGCGATCGATATTACCCGGAAAGCGGCGCACGGCGAGGTGGGATCGCTCGCGATCGGATTCTTTCTCTGGGGCACCGCCGGCTTCTTCCCGCGGATTATCCGCGAGTTCCGCAGGCTTCGGCCCGGCATTCGGCTGTCGCTCGTCGACATGCACGCGACCCAGCAGATCGGCGCGCTCGAAGCTGGAACAATCGACCTCGCGCTGACGAGGCCGCTGCAGCCGCCCTTGGACAAAATCTTCCGCTGGGAGTTGCTCTTTCGCGATCCAGCGGTGGCGGTGATGCGGCCTGACCATCGACTGGCGCGCCGCACAGTCAAGGTCCGCGACCTCGCGGAGGAGCGGTTGGTCGTCGCTGAGCGAAGGTCGAACACGGAGTTCTTCGACAACATCGTCGCGGTGTGCGCGGCGGAGGGATTTTCGCCGCAGATCGCGAACACCTCCGGGACATGGTCTGGTGTGCTCACGCTGGTCGAGGCCGGTGAGGGCATCGCGCTGGTGCCGTCGGGTGTGCGCACGCTGCGGATTCGCGGGCTGGTCTTTCGGCCGTTTGAAGGTCCGCTCTCGGCCGGCCTCGCAGCTGTCTGGGACCCGCGGCGCGAAGGGCCGGTGCTGATGGAGTTCCTTCGACTGGTGCGCGAGCATCGTGACCGGCTGGAACGCGGCGACACCAGGCGCGATTGAGTAGCACCCAAAAAAAGAAAGGGCACACCCGGCAGGAGCCGGATGTGCCGAGGAGGCGTGAACGCTCAAAACTGCAGTTGCAGCGACATCTGAATCTGTCGCGCGCTGCCGATTGTGTGGCTGACGACGCCGAGGCCGTAGGGCGGGTTGTAGAACTCATCGACCGGCGTCCCTTCCTGCGGGGCTTCGTCGTAGTACTCGTTCTGCGAGACCTCGTTGCCAGGGACATCGAAGCTCGAGGTGTTCGTCAGGTTGTAGATATCGAAGGTGTACTTCAGGTTGTAACGTTCCGTGAGCTTGGTCATCTTCATGATGGAGGCGTCGGCGCGGCGCTGGAAGGCCTGCCGGAAGATGTTGCGCTGGCCAGTGGTGAAGCCTGTCTCGTACGGATCGTTGGATGGAATGCCGCCATCGAAGGAGCCGGCCGCCAGCAGTGGGATGCCAAAGCAGTCGGAGCGCAGCGCCTCGTCGCCGAAGGCGCCGGACTTGCCCGTCTTCGCCGTTTTTGGCGTGCAGCCGTTCACGAGCGGAACGATCGGGTTCGTGATGCCGTTGGCCGTCGAGTAGTAGACGCTGCCGACAGCGCCGGAGAAGTCGATTACGCTGTAGGGTTGGCCGCTCTGCAGAACCGTGAGACCGACGAGCGACCAGCCGTTCGCGAGATAGCTCGCGAAATTGTGCGAGTGCACAAAATCCGGCGCCTGGAAGACATAGTTGAAGTTGATGACGTGCGTACGATCGAAGTCGGCGGAGGCATAGCCGTCGCGCAAGTTAAGCGGATTATTGCCGTTATAGAAAAGGCCCAGGCCGCTCTGCTCGTCCAGCGCGTGCGAGTAGGTGTAGGAGACGGCGAGCTGCACGCCGTGGCTCATGCGCTTTTCGAGATGCGCGGTCAGCGCGTTGTATGCGTCGACGCCGGCGGCCTTGTAGCCGATGGACTCGGCCGCGTAGCCGATGTACGGAACGCGATGGTCGACGTTGCCGCCTTCATAGTCCTGCCGGTAGGGCTTCCCGTTGGGAAGATTAATGGGCACGACGTTGCCGGATTCGTCGTAGGTGGAGACCGTGTACCCATAGGAGTAG
>DASYBN010000267.1:0-6065 GCA_036500785.1 Acidobacteriaceae bacterium | reverse complement strand
AGGCTGGCGTCGGCCTCGATCGCAAGATCCTCGCCGACATCGCCGCCAATGACGCCGTAGGCTTCGCCGCCCTCGCCGTTCAGGCCAAGGCCGCACTCCCGCAGACGAAGTCCCAAAAGGCCGCAGCCTAAGCAAGCACTCCAAAACACCGCAAAGGGCGTGGCTCCGGCCACGCCTTCTGCTTGCCCATTAATCCGCCGCTACCATTACCGTCGGATGGAAGCGCTTCACCGCGAAAAATCCGATCACCAGAAACACCAGCAGCACCACACCCTGCGCGACCGCGAACGGAGCCTCTTTCCCGGTTGGTGCAAGCACGTGCAGCGGCCCGATCTTCTCAAACGACTGCACCACTGCAACAAACGCATCGAGATACAGCAAGATCAGCACCGAGACGACATAGACCGTCCTCCACGCTCCCCGCAGGTGCGCGCCGTACAGCCCAACTGCCGCCAGCAGCAGGAACGGAAGCGAGACAATCCCGAGCACGATGCCCGGCGTCATCCCGTGAAACGGGAAGAGAAAACCGGTGATCGACGTCAGTGCAGCCATCAGCAAAAAGAAGCCGGTGAGCGCGCTGCGTCTTCCTGCCAACAGCTCCAGGCCAACGACCACACCCGCAAACAGCTCGGCGATGCTGATGATCACGTGCAGCACAGTAAACGCGTGCAGCGACATTCCAAGAACCATGAGACACCTCTCTGGAAACAGAATGGAACAGCAGGTATGTCGGAGCCGATTGTGCTCGATACTACGCCACTCCCGCGAAGCTTCGCGCTCCGCCGGTCGCGTGGTACAACGAGCCATGCGTCCTTCTGCCATCCTGCTTGCGGCAACGGCCTTCTCCTGCGCGCTCAACCTTCCCGCGAAACAGACCGCCGAACCCGTCGAGCCGAAGACCACTCCGACCGTAGTCGCACGCATCGCCAGCATGCAGCACATGCCCGGTCTGCTTGCCCTCGACTGGGACGCAAAGTCCGGCAAGCTCTATCTCGAGATCCCGCTCACCGCGAACCCCGCGCACACACGCTCCGAGGACCTGCTCTACACCGACTCGCTGCCCTTCGGCATGGGCTCCAACGACGTCGGCCTCGACCGCGGCCAGACCGGCGAAGGCCGCATCGTGCACTTCGAGCGCACCGGCCCCAAGCTGTTACTCGTCGAGCCGAACCCCGCCTTCCGCACCAGCTCCACCGATCCTGCCGAGCAGCTCGCCGTCCTGCAGTCCTTCCCTGAGTCCGTCCTCGGCGGCTTCAAGGTCGAAGCCGAGAGCCCCGACGGAACCGTGCTCGTCGACGCCACCGACTTCTTCCTGCGCGACGTCCACCACGTCACCGAAGCGCTCGCTCGCAGCAAGCAGGGAAGCTATCGCGTCGACGCCTCGCGCTCCACCGTCGCGCTCGATCGCACCAAAGCGTTCCCCAAGAACACCGAGGTCGAGGCCGAGCTGACCTTCGTCACCGATGACGCCGAGCATGCCAACTTCGTCAACGACGTCACGCCCGACCCGCGGGCGATGACCATCCGCGAGCATCAGTCCTTCCTCGAGCTGCCGCCGCCCGGCTTCACGCCGCGCCGCTTCTCTCCGCGCGCCGGATACTTTCCATCCAGTTATCGCGAGCTGAATATTCCGCTCGGCGATCCGCTCGACCAGACCTTCATCCTCCGCCATCGCCTCATCAAGCGCGACCCCAACTGCACGCATGCGTGTGTCGCAGTCACGCCGATTCAGTATTACGTGGACCGCGGTGCACCAGAACCGATTCGCACGGCGCTCCTCGAAGGCGCGCGCTGGTGGGACCAGGCCTTTCAGGCCGCCGGCTGGGCTCCCGGCACGTTCCGCGTCGACCTGCTCCCCGAAGGCGCTGACCCGATGGACGTGCGCTACAACATCATCCAGTGGGTGCATCGCTACACGCGCGGCTGGAGCTACGGCGCCGCCATCGCCGACCCGCGCACCGGCGAGATTATCAAGGGCAACGTCACGCTCGGCAGTCTGCGCGCGCGCCAGGACTTCCTCATCGCCGAAGCTCTGCTCTCGCCTTACGCCAACGGCGACACCCACTCCGATGCCGCGCTCCAGATGGTTCTCGCTCGCATTCGTCAGCTCGCCGCGCACGAGACCGGACACACCCTCGGCCTCGCCCACAACTTCGCCGCGTCCAGCTTCCCGCACCGGCCCACGCAGACGGTCTCGGTGATGGACTACCCGCATCCGTACGTGACGCTCAAGGATGGCGTGCCCGACCTCAGCGATGCCTATCCGGCGGGCATCGGCATCTGGGACAAGGTCGCAATCGACTACGGCTATCGCGAGTTCGACCGCGACGGCAAGCCGGTCGAAGATGCCGCGGCGCTCGACACAATCCTGCGCGACTCCGAAAAGACCGGCCTGATTTACATCACCGACGAGGACGCGCGCCCGCTAGGCTCCGCGCATCCGCACGCGCACCTCTGGGACAACGGCACCGACCCCGCCGCCGAGCTCAACCGCGTGCTCGACGTCCGCTCCGCGGCACTCGCGCGCTTCGGCGAGAACGCTATCAAGCCGGGCACAGACCTCGCGCAGCTCGAAGACACGCTCGTCCCGCTCTATCTCTTTCACCGCTACCAGACCGAAGCCGCCGCCAAGGAGATTGGCGGCCTCGACTATCGCTACAACGTGCGCGGCGACGGCCAGATGCTTCCGCAAATCGTTGCACCTGCCGACCAGAAGCAGGCGCTCGACGCCGTGCTGAAGACGCTCACGCCCCAGACGCTCACGCTGTCCGAATCCATCCTGAAGCAGCTTCCTCCGCGTCCCCCCGCGCTGCCGCGCACGCAGGAGTCCTTCGCCGCGCACACCGGCCTCACCTTCGATCCGATCGCAGCCGCCGAGTCGTCGGCCGACCTCACGCTCACGCTGCTCTGCAATCCGCAGCGCGCCAGCCGCCTGATCGAGTACCACATGCGCGTTCCCGATTCCCCCTCGCTTCGGAGCGTGCTCGAGGCCATCTCGAAGACCACCGCCGAGCGACCCGAAGCCGGCCACAGCATGTCCTCCGAGGTGGAACGCGCCGTTGAGTTCCGCGGGCTCGAAGCCATGCTCGCGCTCGCGCTGAATGAGCAAGCGTCTACGCAGGCGCGGGCGATTGCGCGCTGGCACATCAACGATCTCCTCAAGCAGTGGACGACCGAGCCCACGCCCGCCGACACCGCCGAGGCAATCCACCGCACCGCCATGATCGAGCGCATCCAGGAGTTCGAGCGCGATCCGCAGAAGTTTGTTCCTGCGAAACCAATTGAGCCCCCGCCCGGCATGCCGATCGGCAACGACGCAGAATGACCCGTCCCATGCGCGCACATCTACACTGAAGAGATGAGACGTGCACGTCTTGCTCTCCTGTGCATCGCAGTCGCGCTCTTCACTTCAGCGTCTCGCACCGCGTGTGCACAATCAGCCTCTGCAACAACTTCGACTGCTCCGCTCGAGGTCGCCTTCACCTTCGACGATCTGCCGGCGCATGGTCCGCTTCCTCCGGGGATGGCGCGTCCTGCAGTCGTGAGGTCCATTCTCGCCACGCTGAAGCGCGAGAACATGCCGCCCATCTACGGTTTCGTCAACGGCTTCCGCGTCGCGCGCTTTCCGTACCAGATTCACATTCTTCAGGCGTGGCGCGCCGCCGGCAATCCGCTCGGCAATCACACCTGGTCGCACCCCGAGTTCGACAAGCTGAGCGTCCCCGCCTACGAAGCCAACATCGCGCGCAACGAACCTCTGCTGCGCAAGGTCTCACCGGACACCGACTGGCACTGGTTCCGTTTCCCGTATCTCGAAGAGGGGAACACCGTCGAGAAACGCGAACAGCTCCGCGCCTGGCTCGCACAGCACGGCTACCGCATCGCCGAAGTTTCGATGGACTTCCAGGATTACAACTGGAACAACTCCTACGCGCGCTGCGCAGCGAGGCACGACGCTGCATCGATTCAATCGCTGCACAACAGCTATCTCGACGCCGCCGACGAGTCTATCCGCGTCTACCGGCAGATCGCGCAAACGCTCTATCACCGCGACGTTCCGTACGTTCTCCTGCTGCACGTCGGTGCGTTCGACGCGCGCATGCTGCCCGAGCTCATCGCGCTCTTTCGCATGCGCGGATTTACGTTTGTCACGCTCCAGCAGGCGATGGCTGATCCGATCTACAGCTTCGATCCCAAGGTGCCCTCGCCTGACGGCAACACCTTCAACGAGATGGTCGCGCAAGCTCGCAACATCAACGTTCCCGGCCCAACAGACCGCTCCAAGGAGCTCGACGCCATCTGCCGCTGAGCCCTTACACGCGCAACCCGATCATTCGCATTAGCGCCATGCCGTTGCGCGTCGTCACCACACCGTCGCGTAGCTTGAAATCGAAGTGCATCTCGCCGTTTTCAATGCGCTCTTCAAAATGCACATTGCGTAGCGCACCGTCGCCCGCAGCAATCTCGGTCAGCGCCAGATCGTGCGTGCTGATCATGCCGATCGCTCCAGCCGCGAGCAGCGCGTTCGCAATCCCCGTCGCACCCGTGAGCCGGTCACTCGAGTTCGTTCCATCCAGCAGCTCGTCGAGCAGAAACAACACCGGCGGATGCTCCTCCGCCAGCGCGCAGATCGCACGCAGCCGCAGGATCTCCGAGTAAAACCTCGATCTTCCCTCGCGTAGCGAATCGTTCACCTGAATACTTGCGCCGATGCGCAGCGGGCTCATGCGGAGGCTCGCCGCGCGCACCGGAGCTCCCGCCATCGCCAGCACAGCATTGATGCCAACGGCGCGCAGCAGTGTGCTCTTGCCCGACATGTTCGATCCGCTGACGAGCAGGAGTCTTGTCTCGTCGCCGATCGCCACATCGTTCCGCACACATCGCGAAGCCGCCAGCAGCGGATGGCCCAGCGAACGAGCTTCAAATCGCGCGTCTCCGTCGCAGAGCTCAGGGAACGGATCGTCGGGATGCTCGAAGCTGTAGGTCGCGAGGGAGCTCAGCGCCTCAAGTTCGCCAAGCGCACGCAGCCATCGCTCCAGCGAATCGCCATGTCGTCGGCGCCACGCCTGCGTCGCTCCCGCAAGCTGAACTGAGTACATCAGAGGAGCATCCAGGATGCGCACGATTAAGTTTCCGCGATGCTCGATCATGAGTGCGAGTGTCGCGAGTCGCGCGAGCGCCGCACCCGCCTCCTGCCCGAATGTGCTCCGCAGGTCCGCGAGCAGCGGTGACGAGAACCCTTGCCGTTCCCAGCGCGTAATGAGCACGGACGCAAGCCGCGCACTCCGGCTCGCTCGCTCCGCGCCCGCGAAGAGTGCACTCGTTCTTCGCTTCAGGGCGAACGTAATCGTCGCGTCCACTACTACGACAACCAGCAGCGGCCATCCTCTGTCGGTCGCGAAGAACCACACCGCGGCTGCGATCGTCAGCACAACGAGCGCGGGTGCGAGCCAACGCAGAGCCACAGGAATTCGCGCTGCGGCAGCCCTTGCCCATACCGCGAGTCGGGGCACGTCCAGCCGCTCAAAGTCCTGTTCGCCGCAGCTCGCGAGTTCTTCGCGAAGACTCGTCAACGCGCGCAGCTCTGCAATTGCGGCCTGGCGCGCGAGAATCGCTTCGCGCTCTGCGGGTGCAAGCAGCCATGCACTCAGCGCGTCGCTTCCCGCGGATGTCCGCGCAGTATCCAGCAACTCAAACAGTCCACCCCGCCTGAACAGGTCAAGATCCTCCGCGAACAGACTGGCAGACGCATCGATGTCCGAACCCCGCGCCGGAAGCTCTGCCCACCGGTCCTCAATGCGCGCAAGGCCACGCTCGAAGAATCGCATCGCGCGCCGCGCCTCCGCTGTGGCTTGCAACACCGCAGAGTGCCGCCGCGCCACGACGACAAATGCTGCCACAATCGCCAGCAGCCACCAGCCTGAGATCGAGTGGCGATGAAACGACATCCACGCAACCACAATTCCGGCGGCCACCAGCGCCAGGCGCAGGTAACCGAGCAGCACATGCTGGCGCTGGCCACGCGTCGCCTCAGCCGCGCGTGCCGCGATCCGCTGCCGGTACAC
>DASYBN010000266.1:0-8655 GCA_036500785.1 Acidobacteriaceae bacterium | reverse complement strand
CTTGAAGCGGAGGCTGGCTTTGACCTTGTCGCCTTCGCCGAGGAAGCGGACGGCCTGGTTCTTTTTCGTCTGGTAGTCATGTTCGTCGACGGTGACGGAGAACTTGACTTCCTTAATGACGATGACCTTCTGCTTCTTGCGGGCGGCGCGCTCGCTCTTGTCCTTCTCGTAGAGGAACTTTCCGTAGTCCTGAATTTTGCAGACGGGAGGGACGGCGTTGGGCGAGATCTCGACGAGGTCGAGGGAACGTTCACGCGCGATCTTCAGGGCGTCAAAGGGAGCCATGACGCCAAGCTGTTCACCGTTGTCGTCAATGACACGGACTTCGCGGGCACGGATACGTTCGTTAGTGCGGATGAAGGACTTTTGCGAGCGTTTATCGAGAGGTGGGATAGGCAATCTCCGGCGCGCCGGTTGGGCGGCTTTTTCTGGTGTTTGATGCTCTGGGTCGAGCGGGAGCTGCGATCCGGGGAAGGTTTAAGTGTAGCATCCGGCACGGCGTGGGAGATGTAAAGGGAATGTGACGAGGTGGGTGGTTTTTGGGATGGATGGTTGAAGAGGGGGGTCGCGCAAAATTCGGGGGTGTGGAGATCTGAGTAAGGCCCCAGGCTGACCTCAGCGGCTAAAGCCGCGTTCGTTGGCGGATGTTTACGGCACGGCTGAAGCCGTGCCCTTAACGAAACTTGGGATCGAGGTGATCCAGGCAAAATTCGGGGGTCTCTGCACCCCAGCCAGCAAGCTGGCCGGGGACCCCGCTCTCCGCTCCGGCGCGATGCGCCTCGGGTCGAGATGACAGCGTGGTGGGTGTACGGCACGGCTGAAGCCGCGCCTTCAACGAAACGACCCGGATTAGGCTGCTGCGGTCGTTCATCTCCATTCATCGTTGCGCGATGAATGGAGCACCCGGCATCCCACCCAACGAAAGCAGATCCCCTTCGAGGATGACAGAAAGAAAGGCAAAAGCAGGGGGCTGAAGAATCGGCGGCGGCAGAGTGTGGGCGCGACGTGAGTCGAATGATCTATTCACAGTGGATACACTTGCCGACAGGCGGCGGGAGTGCGTTTTCCGGGCCGCGAGCGAGCGATGCCGACTCTGGAATTAATTAGTGTGCTGGTGGCCACGGCTGCGCTGTTCGGATGGATCAGCGTGCGGTGGCTGCGGCTGCCGGTGACGATCGGGACGATGGTGCTGACGGTGGCTGCGGCGCTGGCGCTGAAGGCGGCCAGCGGGTTCCTGCCCGGAATGTATCCGTGGGCGCTGAAGCTGATGGCGCAGATCGACTTTCAGCGACTGATTCTCCACGGGATGCTGTCCCTGCTGCTGTTTGCCGGCGCGTTCCTGCTGAACCTTGACGAACTGGTGCGCGAGCGGGTGGTGGTCGCGACGCTGGCGATCGCGGGCACCGTGATGACGGCTGCGGGCGTGGCGGTTCTGAGTTTTTATGCCCTGCGGGCGATTGGGATGAGCCCGGAATGGCTGCCGTGCATGATCTTCGGAGCGCTTATCTCGCCGACCGATCCGATTGCGGTGCTGGAGATGCTGCGGAGGGTGGGGATCAGCGCGGGGTTGCAGGCGCAGCTGGCGGGCGAGTCGCTGTTCAACGACGGCATTGGAGCGGTGCTGTTCATCATGCTGCTGACGGTGGCGCAGGGAGGAACGGCGGCGCCGGGACGGCTGGCCTGGCTGCTGATGCTGGAGATCGGCGGTGCGGCGGCGGTGGGAATTGGGGCGGCGTGGTTGACGTCGTGGCTGATGAGCCGGATGGATGCGTACCAAGTGGAAATCCTGTTGACGCTGGCCTTGGCGCTGGGGGGCTACTCGGCGGCGGAGAGCCTGCATCTTTCGGCGCCGCTGGAGGCGGTGATTGCAGGGCTGGCGCTTCGGGCGTTCAATCAGCGGCGGCCGCGGCAGAGGATCTCGCATGAGAGCCTGGACCGCTTCTGGACGGTAATCGACGAGCTGCAGAACGCGGTGTTGTTTGTGCTGCTGGGGCTGGAGGTGCTGGCGATTCCGTTTGGGCGTGGAGCGTTGAGCGCGGGCGCCGTGGCCGTGGTGATTGTGGTTGGGCTGCGGTTCGTGGTGGTTGGTCTGCTGCTGTTCATTCTGCGGGTGTGCCGGCACAGGTTTGCGAGCTCGGTTGCGGTGCTGGGATGGGGCGGCCTGCACGGTGGGCTGTCGCTGGCGCTGGCGCTTTCGTTGCCGGCTGCGATGGGTGCACGGTGGATCGTTCCGGCGACGTATATTGTGGTGTTGTTTTCGGTGCTGGTGCAGGGCGGGTCGATGCCGTGGGTATTGCGACGGTTTGCGAGTGCGATGCCGGAGACGGCAGAGCAGGTGGATGCCGTGTGAGAGGTTGGTCGAATTGGGTGGCTTGCGGGTGACCTCAGCGGCTAAAGCCGCGTCTCCGACCGGGTAACTTACGGCACGGCTAAAGCCGTGCCCTTAACGAAACAGAAGCTATCGGCGGGCACCTGCCGTGCGGCGACGCGCTTCCTGCGCGAGCGGTGCGGCGGGACGCGCTTCGCGGCACCTGCGGTGCGGCCGACGCGCGTCGCGCAAAGATGGACGGATGAAGCCACGGAGTTGTGGTCCCGAGGCACCTGCGGTGCGGCGGGGACGCGCTTCGCGCGTGAAAAGAACCCGGGGACCCGTAGGGCTGAGCGATCGCTGGCTTGCGTGCTGGTTACGGAAGCTGAGAATATGGGGCGGATAGAACAGCAGATTGAGTGCTGAATGGACCGGCTGCGAGCAGCGTGCGTCCTGGAGGGTTGATTTTGGCAAAGCGCCGTGTATTGCTGGTGGACGATGAAGTCGCTGTGCTGTTGACGATGAAGGCCGTGCTCGAGATATCGGGCTTTGATGTGGACACGGCGACGTCGGCGCACGAGGGCAGGACGAAGATTCGATCGCGCGAGTACCAGATGATCATCACGGACATGCGCATGGAGTCGGATGCGGCGGGCCGTGAGGTGATTCATGCGGCGCGGACGGCGCCGTATCATCCGGCGGTGGCGTTGCTGACGGCGTATCCGGTGGAAGAGGACGCGTGGCAGGAGATGGGCGCGGACCGCATGCTGGTGAAACCGATGCAGACGCCGGTGCTGATCCGGCAGCTGGACAAGCTGCTGGAGAGCCACGCGGAGAAGCTGGCGAAGATCTCGTCGGCTGCGGCGGGGCCGGCGAGCGATGGTAAATCTGCTGCAAAGAAAACGCCGGCAAAGAAGGCGGCGACGAAGGCTGCGACGAAGAAGCCGGCGAAGCGTACTGTCGCGAAGACGACTGCTGCGAAGAAGGCTGCGAAGCGGAAGGCAACGCGCTAGGCTGAAAATTGTGAGGCCGACGTTCTGGAGCGGGGCCGAAAGCAAAGGCATCTAATCGGGCGGGCTTCGCTTCACACGAGTTAATCGTTCGGTGACACGCCTTTGTGCGCCGGTGTGTTTTTCTTGGCTAACCAGAGACTGCCTGCATGGAATTTCATATCAGCCGCGAGATTCGCGATCGGCTGGAGCTGGATGATCTGCTCTTCAGCTACACGGGGAACGTTGTGTTTGCGAACGTGGCGGCGGCGCGCAAGATGGCGCAGGCGCTGAACGAGGCTCGCGGAACGGAGAACGATCCCGAGCGGACGATTCATGCGGGCGCGCTGTATGCGATGGGCATGATCGATGAGCTGAATCATGCGCTGATTGCACGGTTCCGCAGGGAGAAAGACCCCGAGGTGCTGAGCGCAGCGATGCGCTGGCTGGCCGAGCGCGCGAATCCGCGCGAGGTGGAGAAGCTGCTGCTCGAGTTTACGCAGCGGTTTCCGAATACGCCGGTTTATCGCGGAGAGATGACGCCGGCGGAGTGGCTGGCGAAGGCGACGGAAGGGATGCCGAATCGCGAGGCGGCGGTGGAAGAGCTGCTGCTGCTGTGGCTGGCGAATATCAATCCGGCGTTCAAGCCGTTCCGGGAGCTGTATTCGGATGAGCCGCTGCGCAAGCAGACGGTGTATGCGAAGGCGACGGAGACGCTGCCGGAGTACTTCAAGACGCGGCCGAAGCTGAATGAGGGGGTAGGAAGTCTTCTGGATGCGCTGCAGGCGCCGATGAAGGCTTCGCCGGATTCGCTGACGGGCCAGCTGGATTTTATTCGCGAGCACTGGACGCCGTTTCTCGGAACAGATTTGAAGCATCTGCTGCTGGCGATCGATACGCTGCGCGAGGAAGAGATTGCGATCTGGATGATGTTTCATCCGCCGGGACCGGACTGGCACAGGCACGGACCGCCGGGTCGCGGCGGCGAAGGGTTCGTTGGCGATGAGTACATCGGGTTTGAGGACCAGTGGTACACCGACGCGGAGGGCAAGCGGCGGCGGCGGTATTCGGCGGATTATCAGGCTCCGCTGAATGAGTACGAGGCGTTCTCGGCGGACCAGGCGTGGATGCCGAATGTGGTGATGGTGGCGAAGAGCACGTATGTGTGGCTCGAACAGCTATCGAAGAAGTATGGGCGGCATATTCACCGGCTGGATCATATTCCGGATGAGGAGCTGCAGATTCTGGCCGAACGCGGGATGACGGCGCTGTGGCTGATTGGATTGTGGGAGCGGAGCATTGCCTCGCGCACCATCAAGCGGCTGCGCGGACATCATGATGCGGTGGCGAGTGCGTACTCGCTGAAGCGGTATGAGATTGCCGAAGACCTAGGCGGGAACTATGCGTATGAGAGCCTGCGGAACCGCGCGGCGCGATATGGGCTGCGGCTGGCGAGCGATATGGTGCCGAACCATATGGGCATCGACTCGGATTGGGTGATCGAGCATCCGGACTGGTTTTTGTACCGGTGGGAGAGCCCGTTTCCGAGCTACAGCTTCAACGGGCCGGACCTGTCGATGGACTCGCGCGTGGAGATCAAGATCGAGGACCATTACTACGATCAGTCGGATGCGGCGGTGGTGTTTCGGTTAAGGCATCACTCGGACGGCGCGACGCGGTATGTGTATCACGGCAACGATGGGACGACGTTCGCGTGGAACGATACGGCGCAGATCGACTACTCGAAGGCGTTTGTGCGCGAGCAGGTGATCCAGACCATCTTGCATGTGGCGCGGCTGTTCCCGATCATCCGGTTCGACGCGGCGATGGTGCTGGCCAAGCGGCACGTGCAGAGGCTGTGGTTTCCGCTGCCGGGAGCGGGTGGGTCGATTCCGTCGCGCGCTGAGAACGCGATGTCGCAGGAAGAGTTCGATGCCCTGATGCCGCATGAGTTCTGGCGCGAGGTGGTGGACCGCGTGGCGGCGGAGGTGCCCGGGACGCTGTTGCTGGCCGAGGCGTTCTGGCTGCTGGAAGGATATTTTGTGCGCACGCTGGGGATGCATCGTGTGTACAACTCGGCGTTCATGAACATGCTGCGCGACGAGGAGAATGCGAAGTATCGCAGCTATCTGAAGAAGACGATTGAGTTCGATCCGGACATTCTGAAGCGGTATGTGAACTTCATGTCGAACCCGGACGAAAGAACTGCAATTGACCAGTTCGGGACAGGGGATAAGTGCTTCGGCGTAGCGACGCTGCTGGCCACGCTTCCCGGGCTGCCGATGTTTGCGCACGGGCAGGTGGAGGGATACACCGAGCGCTACGGCATGGAGTACAAGCAGGCGAAGCTGGAGGAGTGGCCGAATGAGGCGCTGATCGCGCGGCACAACCATGAGATTGCCCCGCTGCTGAAGCGGCGGCGGATCTTCGCCGAGAGCGCGAACTTTGTGCTGTACGACTTCTGGACCGGATACGGGACGGTGGACGAGAACGTGTTTGCGTACTCGAACCGCAACGGAAGCGAGCGGTCGATTGTGCTCTACAACAACAGCTATGGATCGACGCACGGGACGATTCACATCTCGGCGGCGTCGATGAACAAGGCTTCGGGAGAGCTGCGACAGCGCAGCCTGGCGGAGGGGCTGGACATCGGGTGGGATGAGTCGCTGATCCTGCGCTATCGCGACCATACCCGGGGGCTGGAGTATCTGCGGCGGGCGACGGACATTCATCGTCAGGGGCTGACGGTGGATCTGCGTGGATATCAGTATCTGGTGCTGCTGGACTGGCAGGATCTGCGATCGACCGCAGAGCAGCCGTGGGACCGGTTGTGCGATTCGCTGAATGGAGCGGGTGTGCACAGCCTGGATCAGGCGCTGTCGCGGCTGCGGCTGCGGCCGCTGCAGGAGGCAATGGAACATGCGCTGCATCCGGGCGCGCTGTGCGTTGTGGCGGAGCTTGGGCGCGATCTGCTGAAGAACGGCGGCGCGAAGACGCAGGGGACGGGCGCACCAAAGATAGGTGCGGCGTCGGAAGGTGCGGCCTCCGCGACGGGTGCGGCGGCGACGCTGAGTGCGAAGGAAGGCGCGACGGCGAAGGAGAGTGGAGCGCGTAAGCAGGTCCCGGGGACCGAGATGCCGAGGCTCGGAGACTGGCTGCAGTCGGTGGACAGCTTTGCGTGGAGAGCGGCGGAGATGCTGCAGGCGGAGCCGGCGGAGGAGTTTGTGCGCGAGTTCCGCGAGGCGCTGGTTCCGCGTGTGAGCGCGACGATTCGTCTGCCGCTGCTGGAGCGGGGCTTCTCGACGGCGTGGCCGGGAAATGTGCGCTCGCTGTTGCCGACGTGGGAGCCGGGCGTGCCGCCGGAGCGGACGTGGACGCCGGTGCTGGCGTGGGAGCTGTTGCGGAGTTTGCCGGCGAGTGGACGGCCGGAGGAGGTCTTCGATCAGCTGCAGCTGCGCGAGGCGTTGGGCGCGATCTTTTCGACGAGCGGGCTTGAGGGCGAGGATGTGTGGCGGGCGGCAGCGCGGGTTCGGGTGCTGCTGGCGCATGGCGAGAGGCCGGTGGATACGGTTGTTTTGGAGCGAAGGTTCTGGGAGGATCCGGATGTTCGCTGGCTGGCCGGAGTGAATGAGTCTGGCGGGAAGACGTACGTCAATCAGGAGGCTACTGCGGAGCTTGTCGCCTGGATGATGCTGCCGGAGCTGCTTGCTGCGGCGGAGAGTGGAGAGTCGGAGGCTGCGGCGGTGCAGGCGATCGAGGCGAGGCTTGAGGAGATTAATGCGAAGGCGAAAGCGGCTGGGTTTGAGCTGGAGCGGCTTTTGAGCAAGACGGTTGAAGCGAAAGCGGCGGAAGGCGGCGGGTTGATGACGAAGGTGTTGGTCGAGGAGCCGCAGAAGCCGGCGAGGCGGGGCAAGGGTAAGCGCGTGTAGTGGGTTGTGGTGGATTCGCTTGCGCTCCGGGTTGGCCAGGCGTACCTCAGGGGCTGAAGCCCCTTCTTCTCGCAGGGTTTTTGCGGCACGGCTGAAGCCGTGCCCCTCCGGAAAGGCGAAGCTGAGAAGCGGGCGTGCTATCCCGCTCATCCGCTGCGCGGATGAACGGGGCACCCGGCGTGCGGGGTTTGGGTTGAAGTCCCTTGGGGTTTTATGGCACGGCTAAAGCCGTGCCCCTTCCGGGAAGAAGCGAACTGACGAGCGGGCGGCAGTTTGTAGCGGGCAAGGAGCGATGGTTACCGGCGGGAGACCTGCCTGGTGCCTTTGGTGGAGCTGAACAGGCGTCGTTTGAGGCACTTCGGCGCGTCCAAGGAAGAGAGTGCCCACTCCAGCCAAGTCGCCGCGCAGCACCATCACCATCATTGGGCTGCTGCGGCCGCACGCCCGTGCTCTGTGGCTCGGGCTGGTTGCCATCGCGGGCGAGAGTGTGGCGGATGTCCTGCAGCCGTGGCCGCTGAAGGTGGTGCTGGACAACGTCATCAATCAGAAGGCAGAGCATGGCTGGCTGACGCGGCTGATCCACGAGACCGTGGGGCACAACCGGCTGCACATCCTGATTGCGGCGTGCATAGCGGTGCTGGTGATTGCTCTGCTGGACGCGGTCTGCACGTACGGCGAGAAGTGGGTGACGACGACGGTGGGGCAGTGGGTGACGCACGATTTGCGGCGCGCGCTGTATGCGAGGGTGCAGCGGCTGTCGCTGAGCTATCACGATCAGTCGAAGACGGGCGACCTGATCAGCAGGGTGACGGATGATATCGACGCGATCCAGACGTTCATCGTCTCGGGGCTGCTGAGCATTGTGGTGGATGTGGCGACGATCGCGGGGATGATCGGCGTGATGTTTTACCTGAGCTGGCGCATGACGTTGATCGCGATGACGGTGGTGCCGGTGCTGTTTGCGATTGTGTATGTGTACACGCGGAAGGTGAAGAAGTACTCGCGCGCGGTGCGCAAGCAGGAGGGGAAGATGATCTCGGTGGTGCAGGAGGTGCTGGGATCGATTCGCGTGGTGAAGGCGTTTGCGCGCGAGAACTATGAGATTCAGCGGCTGGAGGGCGAGAGCCTGGAGACGGTGGAAGCTGCGCTGAAGGCGCGCCGGCTGAAGGCTCGGCTGGTGCCGCTGGTGAGCATCGTGACAGGTATCGGCACGGCGATGGTGCTGTATGTCGGCGGCAAGCACGCGATCACAGACGTGATTGCCGGCGGCGGAACGATCGTTGTGTTCCTCGCCTACATTCGCAACATGTACAAGCCCATGCAGGACATCTCGAAGATCATGGACTCGTACACGAAGGCGGATGTGGGGTATGAGCGGATCAAGGAGGTGATCGACGTTGAGGACGAGATGCGCGATGCGCCGGATGCG
>DASYBN010000265.1:0-4037 GCA_036500785.1 Acidobacteriaceae bacterium | reverse complement strand
ACGAGCGGGATTCTGCCGGCCATCGAGCGCTTCGCGAGCGAAGAGGTGCGCCCGAAGCTTGCGCTTTCCCTGAACGCCTCGAACGATGTTGTGCGCGAGCAGGTAATGCCGATTACGCGCAAGTGGAAGATCGCCACGCTGCTTGAAGCATGCAAGAAGATTCCGCTGCGCACGCGCGAGTGGGTCACCTTCGAGTACGTTCTCCTCGGAGGTATCAACGATCAGCCCGAACATGCGCGCGAGGTACTCGATCTGCTCCGCGGGATGCGCGCTAAGGTGAACCTGATCGTGTGGAACCCCGGTCCTGGCATGGACTACGTGCAGCCCAAGCCTGAAGATGTAGCGCGATTTCAAAAGTTATTGATCGACGGTGGGATGCCGGCCTACATCCGGCGCCCGCGCGGCCGGGACATCTATGCGGCCTGTGGACAGTTGAAGCGCACTGTCGCAGAAGAGAGCGAATCGCCGCAGCTTGTGAATCTCACGGTCTGAAATCGATCGTCTGAGCGTGCTACCTTAATCGAGGAGCGAGCGGGTAGCTCAGTTGGTAGAGCATCGCCCTTTTAAGGCGCTGGTCCTGGGTTCGAGCCCCAGCCCGCTCACCATTCCCAAACGCAAGATGCTGATCGACATACGGCCGCGCAGGTGCGTCGAGTGGTCGCGTGCTGCCTCTGCGGTATACGCTTAGGCTCAGGTGATCCGTGCATCTTTGCTGTCGAGCCAAGCGGCCTGTACTCCGTCTGTTCCTCGCTCTTTCGTTAGCGATCCCTTCAATGTTTGCCCAGGCTTCGCCCGGCACGACACCCGCCCAACAGGCAGCTGCACTCGAACAGGCGGGCAGATACGCCGAGGCCGAACAGGCCTGGACGACCATCCTCGCGAGTGCTCCCGACGACGCACAGGCGAACGCGCACCTCGGCCTGATGTACGCGCTCCAGGGTCACTACGGTGAGGCTGTGCCGGCGTACCGCAAGGCGCTGAAGCTCCAGCCGGGTCTGCCCGGTGTGAACCTCGATCTTGGGTTGGCGCTCTTCAAGCAGGGGCAGATCGCCGAGGCCGTCGCTCCGCTCAAGGCCGCCGCGGCCGAAAGCCCGAGTGATCCGCGGCCCGGTTTACTTCTCGGCATGTGCCTCTACGGGACGCGCCAGTACGCCGCTGCGATCCCGTATCTTCGCGCCGGCGTCGATCAGGCGCCGGCAAACCTCGGGTTGCGCCTTACGCTCGCCCAAAGCTGCCTCTGGTCGTCGGACTACGCCTGCGCGCTGGACGAGTATCAGGCGATTCTTCGGCAGGATCCCAACTCGGCCCAGGCCGACATGATTGCCGGCCAGGCACTCGACGCGAAAGGCGATACACCCGGGTCGATTGCGCAGTTCCGCGCCGCCGAACAGGCCGCGCCCAACACGCCGGACGTGCACTTCGGCCTCGGGTATCTCCTGTGGAAGCAGGGCCAGCTGCCCGAGGCTGAGCGCGAGTTCCGTGCAGAGCTTGCGCTCGAACCGAACCACGCCCTGGCACTCACCTACTTGGGCGACATTGCCATCAAGAACAACGACTGGACCACCGCGCGGCAGGACCTCGAGCGCGCACTCGCGCAGGCCGGCGCGAACCGGCAGGCGACGCTCGATCTGGGCATCATCGACGCACAGGAGCACCGCTATCCGCAAGCCGCCGAGGAGTTCCGGCGAGCCATCCAGATGGATCCGGCGAATCCTGATGCGCACTGGCGTCTAGCGCGTGTGCTCCAGTCTCTCGGACAGAAGGACGAAGCCAACGCCGAACTCGCCAAGGTTCGCCAACTGCATGAGAACAAGGACGAGCGCCTGGTTCAGCAGATGAATCATCCGCCCGTATCGGCGCAACCCTGAGCAGGATCCGTCGTGATATCGCCGATCATGGTAGAAAGGCTGGCGGAGGCGGAAACGGGATGAGAGTGTTGCTTCTGTTCTTGCTGCTGTGGCCCCCAATGGCCGCGGCCAACGCCCAGGTGACAAATCAACAGAGCGGCGTGCTGAGCTCGGCGGAGATTCAGACGCTCTTTCCCCCGACCGTTTACTTCAGCGGAGAGACCACGACGGTTCAACTGCGAAACAGTGGAGGCGTTCGCTGGAGCCCACGTCATCAGACAATGTTCGGCGTGATCGACACCGGAGGATATTCGGCCGGCATGCGCGAGCGCTACCAGTTTTATGTCGTCACGGATGTTGCGGTTGAGATTGGCGGCAAGCGCCTGCCCGCAGGTGCGTATGGGGGCGGATTCCTTCCGGGCGAAGGACTGGAGGTTATGGATATCGGCGGCACGGAGCTCTTCCACTCGCCGGTCCAGCATGACGCCGCGATGCGCCGGCCGAGGCCGTTGCAGGTTACGGCAGGAGCGAACGGCGTTTTCCGCCTTTACATCGGCCGAGACTTCGTCGAGTTTTCTCAAGCCCGCTAATCTGCTGCGCGCAGAGATGCGCTCTGGGGCATGCGACGAGATGAAAGGCATGCCGCTGGTTTGTTAGAATTCCTCGACCTCCCGCGGCGCTCTGGATCGCATACAGAGTCCATGAATCGACGGAGCCTCCGGCGAGAGGCTGGTACTCGGATGGCTTTGCAGACTAACTCGCGATGGGCCCTCAGGTTGCTGCTGGTGCTTTTCCTCCTGGCTGGCGGGGGATGCGTCGTTCGCGCGGTCCATGCGGGTTCGGAGAACGAAGCTGCTGAAGCGGCGCGCACCGCGTACAGCAACAAGACACTGGCAACGTACAACAGCCGCTTCGGCGCCGACCGCCACTTTTTGCCGTCGAATGCGGCCACAGACGACGGCGAGTTCATCGATCCGAAGAGCTTCCCCACAGCGAAGTACTGCGGTCACTGCCACGAGGAGGCGCACACTGAGTGGCGTCAGTCGGCGCACGCGAACTCCAACCGGCCGCCATGGTATCTGCGCAATACGAATCTGCTGAAGGCGGAGAAGGGCGTTGAATACACGCGCCACTGCGAAGGCTGCCATGATCCGATTGCGCTGCTCAGCGGATCTCTGACGGAGAATGGCCCGGGGCGGAAGTGGTATGACGATGAGGGCGTGACGTGCAGCGTCTGCCACTCCATCGAAAGAGTGAACACTCGCGGCACGGGAAGCTACGTCATGGGCGTGCCTGCGGTGCTCGTCGACGAGGACGGCAAGCCCATCACGCGCCAGGTCAGCGATGCCGAGATCCTCGCGCACCTCGACCGTCACAGCGCAGCGGTGATGAAGCCCTTTTACAAGACCTCGGAGTTCTGCTCCGCGTGCCACGAGGCCGCACTGCCGAAGAGCCTGAACGACTATAAGTGGCAGCGTGCCATCTCGTTGTACGAGGAGTGGCAGGGATCATCGTTCGCGAAGCAGTCTCCGCTGCCGTTTTATGTGAAGGATTCGGTTTCGACCTGCCAGACCTGCCACATGCCGCGCGAGGCGGTGGAAACCCGCGATCAGGGAGCGAAGCAGGGCAAGCTGGCCTCACACCGCTGGCTGGGCGCCAACACGCTCATCCCGCAGTTCTACGGCTATGACGTGCAGGAGCGCCGGACGGTCGCGTTCCTCCAGAACAGCGTCTTCAACATCGACATCTTTGCTGTCGAGCATGGGCCGGCGTCCGACGGAGCACCTGAGAAAATTGCGGCTCCGCTGGGACTGGTCAGCTTCCACACCGACGCCGGCGAGCGCGTGACCATTGACGTCGTCATCCAGAACAAGGGCATCGCGCACAGCCATGTACCCGAGCAGCGCGACATGTACGAGTCGTGGGTAGACTTCACTGTCAAGGACAGCGCCGGCAAGCTGCTCTGCGAAAGCGAGTATCTAAAACCCAACGGAGACCTAGATCCGGAGGCGCACAGCTTTACCAATCGCCTCATCAACGTGAACGGCGGCCTCAACGATCTTCACCAGGTGTGGAACAACCGTGTCGTCGCGTACAACAACACGATTCAATCCGGCCGTTCACAGGTAGTGCGCTACAGCTTCGCCATGCCGTCAGATGTCTCCGGTGCAGTCACGGTCACGGCAACGG
>DASYBN010000264.1:0-1913 GCA_036500785.1 Acidobacteriaceae bacterium | reverse complement strand
GGGCAATTGCGGGCGTGGACGGCGACTCCTTTGCCACGCGTGACGTAGCCGATGATCTCTTCGCCGCGTATGGGATTGCAACAGCGTGCGCGGTAGACGAGCAGCTCGTTCTGCCCCTCGACCTGAAGCGAATCGGTGCCGCTGGTGAGCGACACGCGTCGCACGGCATCAGTGACTTCGGCGCCGGGCTGCTCGGGTTCAGCCGAGGGCTGGGCAATGATTCCGGGGCTCAGCCGATTGAGCGCCTGCCGCGCGGAATACTTGCCAAAGCCGATGGCCGCCATCAGGTCGCTTTGCGTGGCCAGGCTGTAGTCGGTTGCGACGCGCTCGTAGTCAGTCTCGTCGAATTTCGAGAGCGAGATTTTGTACTTGCGGGCTTCGCGCTCGAGCAGCTTGCGGCCGATTTCGATGGCGCGCTCGCGCTGGTGCTCGTTGAGCCAGTGCTTGATCTTGTTGCGGGCGCGTGAGCTTTTGACGAAGGTGAGCCAATCACGGCTGGGGGTGTGGCCATTCTGCGTAACGACTTCGACGATGTCTCCGTTGCGGAGCTTGGAGCGCAGCGGGACGATGCGCCCATTCACCTTCGCACCGACGCAGGTATTTCCGACCTCGGTGTGGATGGAATAGGCGAAGTCGAGCGGCGTTGCGTCCTTGGGGAGCACGACGACCTTGCCCTTCGGGGTGAAGGTGTAGACCTCTTCAGGATAGAGGTCGATCTTCAGCGTCGAGAGGAACTCGTTCGGGTCGGTCATGTCACGCTGCCACTCGACCAGCTGGCGAACCCAGGCCAGCCGCTGCTCGTCGCGCGCGCTGATCGGCGAGCCGGAGTCTTTGTACTTCCAGTGTGCGGCGATGCCTTCTTCGGCGATGCGGTGCATCTCTTCAGTGCGGATCTGCACCTCGAACTGGTGACCGCCTTCGCCCATCACGGTGGTGTGGAGCGACTGGTAGAGGTTGGGGCGCGGCATGGCGATGAAGTCCTTGATGCGGCCGGGGACGGGACGCCAGATGCTGTGGATGAGGCCGAAGACGGCGTAACAGTCCTGCACGCTGTTGCTGATGACGCGCAGCGCGAGTAAATCGTAGACCTGATCGACAGAGATCTTCGATTTCAGAATTTTTTGATTGATGCTGTAGAGGCGCTTGATGCGCCACTCTACGCGGGCGCGAACGTTGTTCTCGGCGAGCTTTTCGCGCAGCAGAGTTTCTACGCCGGAGAGAAACTGCTCGCCTTCGGTGCGGCGCGCCTCCACGGCCTCATGTACCTGCTCAAAGGTGAAAGGATCGACGTAGCGGAAGGCAAGGTCTTCGAGCTCGCCGCGTACTTTGCCCATTCCAAGGCGATGCGCGAGAGGCGCGTAGATGTCCAGCGTCTCGCGGGAGATGGCCTGCCGCCTCTCCGGCGCGAGATGCTCGAGCGTGCGCATGTTGTGCAGCCGATCGGCGAGCTTGATAAGCACGACGCGGACATCACTGACCATGGCCAGCAGCATTTTGCGAACGTTCTCGGCCTGGCGGTCTTCGGGATTGGCGAACTGGATCTTGTCGATCTTGGTGACGCCCTCGACGATGTGCGCGACCTGCTCACCGAATTTTGCGGTGATGTCTTCCGTAGTGACGGGGGTGTCCTCGACGGCGTCGTGCAGCAGGCCTGCGGCAATCGCGGTTGAATCGAGCTTCATTTCGGCGAGCACCGTCGCTACTTCGAGCGGGTGCAGGACGTAAGGTTCGCCCGAGGCGCGGAGCTGGCCTTTGTGGTGCTCGAGGCAGAACTGCCAGGCTTTGCGGATGATTTCGGGATCGTCGCTGGGACGGTTGGCGCGCACCACGGAGAGCAGTTCGTGGAACTTGTCCGCGAACAACTCGTTTTCCTGGCCGGATTTGCTCCGTGCCTTGACTGGCGAGGTCTGGGT